>NZ_JABWQX020000006.1 GCF_014268655.2 Pseudomonas marvdashtae | reverse complement strand
GCAGTCAGGTTTTTGCTTTGAAGGCTGAAAGATTCAACGGCCGCACCGCGCCCATCCAGATCGCATGATCAGTGTGATCGGCCAGGTCATCGCCAGTCTCCGGGTGCATGAAAATCACCAGCCCCTTGCGGTTGAGGGCCAGCCACGGCAAGACGACGCCGATGTACTGCGGATCGAACGCCAACTGACAACTCCAGTCCGGATGCGGGCCGACCGGACGCTGATGGACGCGGCCCATTTTCAGCGTAAACAGCTGCGCCGCTTCCTCGCACAGGGCTCGCGCCTGCTCGAGAGTTTCTGCGTCGAAATAAACGTGGGCGTGATAGCCCTTGATCCGTTGCATCTGTCACTCCTCGAAAGACCAGCCGAACCCTCGCGGTAAACCACGGGTCAGAGCCATTACACGCTGTAGAAAAGGAAAGTCAGCCATGAAAAACGCCGAAACCCCGGTCATTAAAGTGGTGCTTTACGGTGCCATGAGCAGCCTCGGCAGTGCGTTGATGGCTGAAATGCTGCGACGTCAGCATGAAGTCATCGCCATTCTGGATGATCTTACCGCCCTGGCGCCGCGCCCGGGCCTGCGCGCCAAGACCGGGGATCTCTTCGACCCCGAACGAGTCAAGCAGAGCGTCGCCGGCGCCAACGCTGTGGTGTGCCTGTTGAACGCGCCGGGACTGCCAATGAACAGCGAACAAGTGGAGCGCACGCTCATCCCCGGTCCTGTGGAGCAGGTCCTGGCTGTGGATGCGCTAATTGCCGGCATGCAGGCGGTAAAGATTCCCCGGCTGTTTCTGGTGGGCAATTTTGCCGTGCTGGAAGAAGAGCAGACAGACGATGACTTGCAGCGCCACGCCGCCGAAGAAATCCTTGATGCCCTGAAAAACAGTGCCCTGCAATGGACACTCGTCAATGCGCCTTATGCCGTGCAGGGGTTGAGCATCGAACATTTCAGCCACGTCAGCACCAGCCTGGAGCCCGGCATGGCCGAATCCCTGGAGCGCCTGAGCCGTGTAGCGGTCGGCATTGCCGACGAACTGCGCCTCAATCTGCACATCGGTGAGCATGTCAGCTTTGTCTCGGCTACTTGAGGTGCTCAAACCGCAATAGACGGCAGCGGCAACCCCGTCAACGACTCCGCACTATTGGCCTGTTCTTCCATCAGCCAATCCACGAACAACTTGATCAGCACGCCACGGCGCTTACGCTGGGGCAGGACCACGTAGTACCCCAGCCGGGAAAGCACCGTCTCGGCGATCGGTCGGCACAGCAGCCCCTGCGCCAGCAAGTTATCCACAAGGTGTCGCCAGCCGATGGCGACGCCTTGGCCGCCGATTGCCGCCTGGATAAGTAGCGTGTAGTTGTCGAAGCGCAATTGACCGGGAGCTGGCGGCGACGTGATGCCCAGCTCACGGAATACGCCACTCCACTCGAACCAGCTGCTGCTGTTGCCGCCGCGCAAATGCAGCAAGGGGAATTCCGACAGGGCCTGGGCCGGCAAGGGCAGGGGGCGTTCCTTGAGCAGCAGCGGGCTGCATACGGGATAGACTTCTTCGCTGAAAAGCCAACGACTTTCGCCCTGTTTGAAGCGACCGTCGCCAAACAGGACCGCAACGTCAATATCCGTGCGCAGCATGTTGTGGTTGCGCTCGCTGGTCACCAGGCTAACGTCCACCTGTGGGTTGGCTGCATGAAATCGATGCAGGCGTGGCATCAACCAGTAAGCGGCGAAGGCAAAGTCCGTCGCGACTTGCAGCACCTCGTGCTGGTGCTGGGCAGTGATCGCGTTGAGCCCGGCGTCGATGCTCTGCAAGCCGGCCTGGACCTGTTCGAACAGAATGGAGCCGGCCTCGGTCAATTCGATGCCTCGGTAGATGCGATCGAACAACCGTGCGCCGAGTTGTTCCTCCAATCGTTTGATCTGCTGGCTGATGGCCGGTTGTGTGGTACCCAGCTCAATCGCGGCTGCCGTGAAACTTTGCTGGCGAGCCGCTGATTCGAAGGTGCGGAACAGGTCCAGGGACAGGTCACCCAAGGCGTCATACATAAGCTGTGCTTATCCTAGTCATTATCTTGCATGGGCTTTACCCCAAAGAGCATGGGCTACATGCTCAATCGCAGCAATATCGCATAACCGCTCACTATGGAATGCCGCGAATACATGAAGCGCAAGAACATTCTTTTCATCATGGCCGATCAAATGGCCGCGCCAATGTTGCCGATCTACGGTCCGTCGCCGATCAAGCTGCCGAATCTGTCACGCCTGGCCGAGCAGGGCGTCGTGTTCGACGCTGCGTATTGCAACAGTCCGCTCTGCGCGCCGTCGCGTTTTACATTGGTGAGCGGCCAGTTGCCGAGCAAGATCGGCGCCTACGACAACGCGGCGGACTTCCCTGCGGACGTTCCGACTTATGCCCATTACCTGCGCCGCCTCGGCTATCGCACGGCGCTGTCCGGCAAGATGCATTTTTGCGGGCCGGACCAGTTGCACGGCTATGAGGAACGCCTCACCAGTGACATTTACCCGGCCGATTACGGTTGGTCCGTGAATTGGGATGAGCCGGATGTACGGCCGAGTTGGTATCACAACATGTCCTCGGTGTTGCAGGCCGGGCCATGCGTGCGCACCAATCAGCTGGATTTCGACGAAGAGGTGGTGTTCAAGGCCCAGCAATACCTGTTCGATCACATTCGCGAGGACGGCGACCAACCGTTTTGCCTGACCGTATCGATGACGCACCCACACGATCCGTACACGATTCCCAAGGCATTCTGGGATTTGTATGACGACAAAGACATCCCGCTGCCGCAAACCCCCGACCAGGCTGAGCTTGATCCACACTCCCAGCGTCTGTTGAAAGTCTACGACCTGTGGGACAAGCCGTTGCCTGTGGATAAGATTCGCGACGCCCGTCGCGCCTACTTTGGTGCCTGCAGCTACATCGACAGTAATGTGGGCAAGTTACTGCAAACCCTGGAAGAAACCGGTCTGCTGGATGACACCATCATCGTGTTCTCCGGCGATCACGGGGACATGCTTGGGGAAAAGGGCCTCTGGTACAAAATGCACTGGTTCGAAATGGCCGCGCGCGTACCACTATTGATCAGCGCGCCGGGCCAGTTCGCCAGTGGCCGCGTCGGCGCCGCAGTGTCCACCGCCGACTTGCTGCCGACCTTGGTTGAACTGGCCGGCGGTACGCTGGAACCGGGATTGCCGCTGGACGGTCGCTCGCTGGTGCCGCACCTGCAAGGGCAGGGCGGACATGACGAGGTCTTTGGTGAGTACATGGCCGAAGGCACCATCAGCCCTTTGATGATGATCCGTCGCGGCCCGTGGAAATTTATCTACAGCGAGGATGACCCTTGCCTGCTGTTTGATGTGCGCAATGATCCGAAGGAACTGGAAGACCTCAGCCATTCACCTGAGCATCAATCCCTGTTGGCTGATTTTCTCGCTCAAGCGCGGGCCAAATGGGATATTCCAGCCATTCACCAACAGGTGCTCGCCAGCCAGCGGCGCCGACGTTTTGTCGCCCAGGCGTTGACCCTGGGCAAACTCAAGAGCTGGGACCACCAGCCGCTGGTCGATGCCAGTCAGCAATACATGCGCAACCACATCGACCTGGACGACCTGGAGCGCAAGGCCCGTTATCCACAACCCTGCCCAATAAACCAATAACGTAAGGGGAAGCACATGCAAAAGTTATCCACAGTACTGACCGCCGGGCTGTTGGCGTTGAGCAGTGTGTCGGCGTGGGCCGAGCAGAGTTGCGAGACGGTGAAGATGGCCGATCCGGGCTGGAGCGACATCGCCGCGACCAATGCCATTACCGGTTTCCTGCTGGAAGGCATGGGCTACAAGCCCAAGGTCGACACCCTGGCGGTGCCGATCACCTTTGGCGGGCTCAAGGACGGCCAGGTTGATGTATTCCTGGGTAACTGGATGCCTGCGCAGCAGGGTTTCTATGACAAATTCGTCGCCAACGGTGACGTCACGCAACTGGCAAAAAACCTGGATGGCACCGAATTCACTTTGGCGGTGCCGGACTATGTCTGGAATGCGGGTGTGCATAACTTTGCCGACCTGAACAAGTTCGCCGACAAATTCGATAAGAAGATCTACGGCATCGGCTCCGGCGCCCCGGCCAACCTTTCGCTCAAGGAGATCATCAAGACCAACGATTTCAGCATGGGTGACTGGAAACTGGTGGAATCCAGCGAGCAGGCGATGCTGGCGGAAGTCTCCCGGGCCGTGAAGAAACAGAAATTCGTGACCTTCCTCGGCTGGACCCCGCACCCGATGAACGTGCAACTGAAGATGCATTACCTCAAGGGCGGCGAGAAATACTTCGGCGATACCGGCAGCGTCTACACGCTGACGCGCAAAGGTTATGCACAGGCCTGCCCGAATGTCGGCAAGCTGCTGACCAACCTGAGCTTCACCCAGGAAATGGAAAACAGCATCATGGCCGAAGTGGTGAACAAGAAGGTCAGCAACGCCGAAGCGGCCAAGGCCTGGATCAAAGCTAATCCGGCGGTGCTGGATAAATGGCTGGACGGCGTGAAGACCGTTGATGGCAAGGATGCGCTGGCGGCGGTGAAGGCCAAGCTCTAGGCATAATGGCGAGCCGGCTTTTGTGGCGACGGAGCAAGCTCCCTCGCCACATTGGCTCACCTGATACTCTTGCGCCAAACCCCGTTTTTTGAGGCCCCATGGCAATCCCCACCCGCCATTCGCTTTTCCCTTTCCTGAGCTGGCTTCCTCGGCAGACCCGGGCCAGTGTCGGCCGTGACCTGATCGTCGGCCTCAGCGGCGCGATTCTCGCGTTGCCGCAGTCCATTGCCTACGCCCTGATTGCCGGTTTGCCGCCGGAGTACGGCTTGTACGCGGCGATCGTGCCGGTGCTGATCGCCTGCCTGTGGGGCTCGTCGTGGCACTTGATCTGTGGTCCCACGGCAGCGATCTCCATTGTCCTGTACGCCACTGTCAGCCCTTTGGCCGTGCCCGCTAGCCAGGACTACATCATGTTGATCCTGTTACTGACGGTGTTGGCGGGAATTTTCCAATGGCTGCTTGGACTGTTGCGTTTCGGGGCGCTGGTCAATTTTGTTTCGCACTCGGTGGTGCTGGGTTTTACGCTGGGTGCGGCGATTGTCATTGCGCTGGGGCAGTTGCCGAACCTGCTCGGCCTGGACTTGCCGAATGAAGCCACAGCCCTGAAGAGCCTGCTCATGTTGTTCAGCCACATCGGGGCCGTGGATAAACCTTCGTTGCTGCTGGGTCTGGGGACGCTGATGGTGGGGGTCGTGCTCAAGCGCTTGCTGCCGCGTTGGCCGAGCCTGTTGATAACTTTGGTCATCAGCAGCCTGGTGGTCTGGTTGTGGCCTGGGATGTTCGGGCATGTGGCGCTGGTCAGCGCCTTCGCCGGGCGCCTGCCACCGTTCACCCCGCTGCCATTGGACCTCGAGTTGATCCTGCGCCTGCTGCCCGGTGCCGTGGCGGTGGGCATGCTCGGGTTGGTGACCAGCCTGTCCATTGCCCGTTCGCTGTCGGTGCGCTCCGGGCAATTGCTCGATGCGAACCAGGAAGTCCGGGCGCAGGGGCTTTCCAATATCGTTGGAGGTTTTTTTGCCGGATCGCTGTCAGCCGGTTCCTTCACCCGTTCCGGCCTCAGTTATGAAGCGGGCGCGCGCTCACCCCTGGCCGGCGTGTTCTCGGCTTTGTGGGTGGCGTTGTTTGCAGTCGCCGGGGCGAAACTGATCGCGCACATTCCCATTCCCGCCATGGCCGGCAGTATCTTGCTGATCGCCTGGGGCCTGGTGGACCACCGGGGTATCCGTGCGTTGTACCGCGTGAGTCGCTCGGAATTCCTGGTCATGGGCCTGACCTGCCTGGCCACGCTGCTGCTCGAACTGCAAACCGCCATTTATGCCGGCGTACTGGCCTCGCTGTTCTTTTATCTCAAGCGCACCTCACAGCCGCGGGTGCAGCAATTTCGCGAAGGCGAGGCGGATGTCCTGCGAGTGGGCGGCTCGATCTTTTTCGGCGCCAGCCATTATCTGCAAGTGCGCTTGCAACGCATGACCGCGCAACAGGTGGTGATCGATGCCCAGCAGATCAACTTCATCGATTATTCCGGCGTGGAAATGCTCCACCAGGAGGCCCGGCGCTTGCGCGGCCATGGGCGCAGCCTGACCTTGCGCGGGGCAAGGCCACAGGTGGTAGAGGAATTATTGAAGCTGGAAGGACCGGAGCGATGCCCGATCCTTTTCAGGGACTGACCGCCGCGAGCTGATGACGCAACTCCGCCAGCACCGGCGCGGTGTCCGGGCGCACGCCACGCCACAGGAAGAACGCTTCACCCGCTTGTTCGGCGAGCATGCCCAAGCCATCCATCGCCACCGCCGCGCCTTGCTCCCTGGCCCAGCGACAGAACGAAGTCGGTTCCTTGCCATACATCATGTCGTAGCAAAAGGTCTTGCCGGGTTCGATCAAACTTCCGGCAATCGGCGGTACATCGCCTGACAGGCTGGCGGACGTAGCGTTGATAATCAAGTCCACCGGTTCTCTCAACCAGGCGAAATCGCTCGCCGAGACCGGCCCGAGGTCGGCGAACAGTTCGGCCAGCCTCTCGGCTTTTTCCACCGTCCGATTGGCAATGATCACCGAGGCCGGCGCTTCTGCCAGCAGGGGCTCCAAGGCCCCCCGTACCGCGCCGCCGGCACCCAGCAACAGGATGCGCTTGCCCTTGAGGCTGAAACCGGCGTTGACGGTCAGGTCCCGCACCAGCCCGGCGCCGTCGGTGTTGTCACCCAACAGGCTGCCGTCGGCCAGCTTGCTCAAGGTATTGACCGCCCCGGCCCGCTGCGCCCGTTCCGTGAGGCTGTCGGCCAAACGAAAGGCGTCTTCCTTGAACGGCACGGTGACATTCGCCCCGCGACCCTCGAGGAAAAATGCCCGTGCGCAACCGGCGAAATCCCCCAGGGGCGCCAGCAACGTGGTGTAGCCCAGCGCCTGCCCGGTCTGCTCGGCAAACAGGCGATGGATCAACGGCGACTTGCTGTGGCCGATCGGGTTACCCATTACAACGTAGCGGTCCATGGTGTCCCCTGTTCAGGCTGTCGCCAGCCAATCGCGATCCTGCAGGAAGTATTCGGTCAACCGCGCCTCTTCGCTGCCCGGTTCGGCTTTCCAGTCGTAGCTCCAGCGGACCTGCGGCGGCAGCGACATCAGGATCGACTCGGTGCGGCCGCCCGACTGCAGGCCGAACAGGGTGCCGCGGTCATACACCAGGTTGAATTCCACATAGCGCCCACGGCGGAATTCCTGGAACTCGCGTTGCTGGGCGGTATACGGGTCGTGCTTGCGGCGACGCACGATAGGCAGGTAAGCATCAATGTAGGCATCGCCGATGGCGCGCATGAAGGCGAAGCTGGTGTCGAAGTCCCACGCGTTCAGGTCATCGAAAAACAGGCCGCCGATGCCCCGGGGCTCGTTTCGATGCTTGATGTGGAAATAGCTGTCGCACCAGGCCTTGTAGCGCGAATACACGTCCGGGCCGAATGGCTCGCAGGCCTGCTGGGCGATGCGGTGCCAATGCACGCAATCTTCTTCGACGCCGTAGTAAGGGGTCAGGTCGAAGCCGCCGCCAAACCACCAGACGGGTTCTTCACCTTCCTTTTCAGCGATGAAAAAGCGCACGTTGGCGTGGGACGTTGGAATGTGCGGATTGTGCGGATGGATCACCAACGACACGCCCAGGGCCTCGAAGCCGCGCCCGGCCAATTCCGGCCGGTGGGCGCTGGCCGACGGTGGGAGACCGCTGCCAAAGACGTGGGAAAAGTTGACGCCGCCCTTTTCGATCACCGCGCCGTTTTCAATGACTCGTGTACGACCACCGCCCCCAGCGGGGCGGGTCCAGGCATCCTCGACGAAGCGAGTGCCACCGTCCTCGGTTTCGAGGGCTGCGCAGATGCGATCCTGCAGGTCGAGCAGATAGGCTTTCACGGCCTCGGTGCGAGTAGTCATGACATCACCTTGATCAGGGCTACGTTACGCGACGCACAAAGGGTCGCCGGCAAAATGGGCGCACAGGATAACACCGCATCCACTCACACCACAGTTGACGAAGATCAAGCTTAGGAGTCCGATAGCAGGCTTGGTAAAAAGTCCCACGATAAGGAGAAGGTGAAGATGGCCAAACGTATCCAGTTCAGTTCCCACGGCGGTCCGGAAGTGCTTGAGTACGTGGAGTACTCGCCCGCCGAGCCAGGTCCGCAGCAGGTGCGCGTCAGCAACCGGGCGGTCGGCCTGAATTTCATCGACACCTATTATCGCAGCGGTCTTTATCCGCCACCGGCCCTGCCGTCGGGGCTCGGCGCCGAAGGAGCGGGTGTGGTCGAGGCCGTCGGGTCGGACGTGACTCGCTTCAAGGTCGGCGACCGCGTGGCTTATGGCAGCGGGCCGCTGGGCGCCTACAGCGATGTGCACGTATTGCCTGAAGCCAATCTGGTTCATCTGCCTGAGGCGATCAGTTTCGAACAGGCCGCCGGCGTGATGCTCAAGGGCCTGACCGTGCAGTACTTGCTGCGTCAGACCTACGAGCTCAAGGGCGGCGAAACCGTGTTGTTCCATGCCGCCGCCGGTGGCGTGGGTTCCCTGGCCTGCCAGTGGGCCAAGGCCTTGGGCGTGAAGCTGATCGGCACCGTCAGCTCGGCGGAAAAAGCCGCCATCGCCAAATCCCACGGCGCCTGGGAAGTCATCGATTACAGCAAGGAAAACGTCGTACAGCGCGTGTTGGAAATGACTGACGGCAAGAAGGTCCCGGTGGTGTACGACGGCGTCGGCAAGGACACCTGGCTGACTTCACTCGACTGCACCGCCCCCCGTGGCCTGGTGGTGAGCTTCGGCAACGCATCCGGTGCGGTAGACGGCGTGAACCTGGGAGTTCTCTCGGCCAAGGGCTCGCTGTACGTCACGCGCCCGACCCTGGCGACCTACGCCAACAACGCCGAAAACCTGCAACGCATGGCCGATGAACTGTTCGCCATGATCGCCAGCGGCAAGGTCGTGGTGGACATCAACCAGCGTTTTCCCCTGGCGGACGCGGCCAAGGCCCATACCGAACTGTCGGCACGGCGCACGACGGGGTCGACCATACTTTTACCTTGAGCCAAATGCTCTTGTGGCGAGCGAGCAGGCTCCCTCGCCACAAGGTATCTAGTCTGGCCGAACAATCTGCCCGGTCGCCAGGTCGCGAATCACGCTCGGGTTCTTGCGTCCGCCCAGATTGCCGCCCAGCACCAGATCGATCTGCCCACGGAAATATTGCTCGACGCGGATCCGCGTCCTGGCCGCCGGGCGGCCTTGGGGGTTGGCCGAGGTGGAGACAAGCGGCCCGACCAACGAGCATAAATCACGAACAATGGGATGATCGCTGACCCGCAGCGCGACGGTGTCGTGCACGCCGGTGATCCATTCCGGCAGCATGTCCTGGTGCGGCACCAGCCAGGTATTGGGCCCAGGCCAGGTGCTGGCCATGCGGTCCATCCAGGTTTCGGGGAAGTCCTCGAACAGAAAGTCGAACTGGCGGATATTGTCGGCCACCAGTATCAGCCCCTTGTCGGGCCGACGGGACTTGATCGCCAACAGGCGTTCCACCGCGTCCTCATTCCACGGGTCGCAACCCAGGCCCCAGACCGCTTCGGTTGGATAGGCAATCACCGCCCCGGCGCGAATTTCTCGCGCGGCTTGTTGCACACGCCAACTGTTGACCATGAAAGATTCTCCGCAACACAAATAAGGCTGTGCGCAGTTTACCGATCTTCCCCATAAAACCTAGCGAGCAAACCTAGCTTGTTCGCGCGAACCAGCGCCCGTGCTCACATGTTGCTCGTCCCTCCATTTCCAGATCGGTCAACGCCGCCAGGACCTTGGACAAGCCCCAGCCGCTGGCATCGGCCAATGCCTCACTGGTCAACGGCGCCGCATGGAGCAGGCGCAACAGCGGGTGCGTCACCGGTGTCGGCTCCGCACCGACGGGTAGCCGCTGCCAACCCCGCAAGGCTTCGAGGATGTGCTCGACGGTTTCCACCAGCGCCGCGCCGTCACGGATCAGTTGATGGCAGCCCCGGGCGCCGGGGTGATGGATCGACCCCGGAATCGCATACACCTCGCGGCCCTGTTCCGCCGCCAGGCGCGCAGTGATCAGCGAACCACTGGCGACACTGGCCTCGACCACGAGCACGCCAAGGGACAAGCCGCTGATGATTCGATTGCGGCGCGGGAAGTTGCTGGCGTGAGGCGGCGCGTCCAGCGGGAACTCCGAAAGCACCGCGCTACCCTGGGCGATCATCGCTTCCGCCAGCCGGCGATTGCGCTGTGGATAAAAATTTTCAAGGCCCGTGCCCAGCACACCGATGGTTTGCCCGCCGACATCCAACGCGGCTTGATGAGCGGCCGCGTCGATGCCCAAGGCCAAGCCGCTGGTGATGACAAATCCGGCCCCGGCCAGGCTTCGGGAAAATGCCGCCGCCGTGTCCATGCCCGGACGCGATGCCCGGCGACTGCCAACCATCGCCAGCTGCGGTTTTTCCAGAATCGTCGGGTCGCCAGCCACAAACAGCAGCGGTGGCGCGCCGCTGATCTGCGCCAGCAGTGCCGGGTAGTCTGGCTGGTCCCACATCAACAAATGCTGGGCCTGGCCCTCTAGCCAGGCCATCGCATGAGCGGCGCCGTCACGGATTTCCGCAAGGCGCCGGGCCTCGGCGCACTGGGCGGGCAATCCCAGTGCCCGCCATGCGCTGGCGGGAGCGCTGATGGCTTTGGAGGCTGAGCCGAAAGCTTCCATCAGGGTCATGAAGCGTCTAGGTCCCAGGTCCGGCAAGCGATGCAAGCGCAGACGGGCCTCCAGTTCCGCAGGCGGAACCGAAGCGGATTCAGGCAATGGCATAGATCAATCCTTGATCGTTAGTGACCCCGTTCAAACGAGGACAAGCTGTGGATAACTCTGTTGGTAACTTGTGAGACCCGTTATGGATTGCGCACCTTGTCGAGCACCGCCAGCGACCGCGAGGCATACAGGACCAGGCCATAACTGAGCTTGTCGTAGGTGCGGAACACCATCAGCAGGCCGGCGCGCTCGTCGGGGATCTTCACCGGCGCGCCCGTGATCCGGTCACGCACCGTTTCGCCGGTCTTCATCACGGCCAGGACGTTGCCTTCGGCCAGCCCGTCGCGCCGCCCCTTGTTCAGGGTGACCACGTCCAGCGCGCCGATCTGCGTTACGCCCCGTGGCACGTCGAGAATCAAGCCATTGATATCGGATTTCGGCGCGCTGGGCATGAACGTCGAATTGATCGAGCGTTCTTCGCCGCTGAACAGGCGATCACCGAGGCGCACCTCTTGCGTGGTGCGTTGCAGGGCCAGGGTGGTGACGTCGCCTTCGGTGGCGACGATTTCACCGCTGCCGATGTCATCGGCGTTGATGCCCAAAAATTCCTTGGTCTCGGGGTCGGTGTAGACCTTGCCCTGGCGGAAGATGCCGTACGCCGGCTGGCTCGGATCGAAATCGCCGCGGGCGAAGATACGATCACCGGTGCCGCTGAGCACGCGCTCGGCATCGCCTGCGACGATATACGGCGCCGTGTTGAAGGCTTCCGCTGTGTCGACGATGCGGTTGCTCAGCAAAAAACTGTTGATGGCTTGCAGGGGAATGCTGGGGATGGCGTCGGCTACCGGCGAACTGCGCACGCGCGGCGATAATTTGATGGTGCCGCGCGAGACGCCGCGATTGAGCGTCAGCCGTGGCTGGCCGTTGACGTAGACCAGCGACAGGGTGTCGCCCGGATAAATCAGGTTGGGGTTTTCGATCTGCGGGTTGGCCTGCCAAAGCTCGGGCCATTTCCAGGGTTCGCGCAGGTATTTGCCGGAAATGTCCCACAGCGTATCCCCCTGGACCACTGTGTATTGCTGCGGAAAACCTTCCCGAAGTTGCACTTGCCCGTGCGCGATACCGGCCGAAGCCAGGAGCAGCAGGGCGAGTAGTGATTTCCTCATGCGGTGAATCCCTTTATTATGTGCGTTCGCGTAAAACGCCAGAGCCCCCGTGGCTCGCTACCCTGCGGAGCTATGTTCCACAAGAGCAACGTTTTACAACGGTAGCCTGCATCCCGACACACGCCAGGCCAGCCACCCGACTTTACCTCACACGTGCATTTATCAAGCTTATGGCCATTTTGAACATTCTCGAATTTCCGGACCCGCGCCTACGCACTATCGCCAAACCAGTGGCCGTAGTGGACGACGAAGTGCGTCAGCTGGTCGATGACATGTTTGAAACAATGTATGAGGCGCCAGGCATCGGTCTCGCCGCGACCCAGGTCAACGTGCACAAGCGTATCGTCGTCATGGACCTCTCCGAAGACCGCAGCGAGCCCCGGGTGTTCATCAACCCCGAGTTCGAAACCCTCACCGACGAGATGGAGCAGTACCAGGAAGGCTGCCTGTCGGTGCCCGGTTTCTACGAAAACGTCGACCGTCCGCAGAAGGTCAAGATCAAGGCCCTGGACCGTGACGGCCAGCCTTACGAACTGATCGCCGAAGGCCTGCTGGCGGTGTGCATCCAGCACGAATGCGACCACCTCAACGGCAAGTTGTTCGTCGATTACCTGTCTAATCTCAAGCGTGACCGGATCAAGAAAAAACTGGAAAAGATCCATCGCCAGAACGCTTGATGCTCTTCTTCAAAGGCTTGCCGCGGCAAGCCTTTTTCTTTTTGCGACTGCTTTGTAATTGAGAGCTTCCCATGACTGAGCCACTGCGCATCGTCTTTGCCGGCACTCCCGAATTTGCCGCCGAACACCTCAAGGCCCTGCTGGCCAGCCCCCATGAGATCGTCGCGGTCTACACCCAGCCGGACCGGCCGGCCGGTCGCGGGCAAAAACTGATGCCCAGCCCGGTCAAGCAACTGGCCTTGGAAAACGGCCTGCCAGTCCTGCAACCGCCGACCCTGCGCGACGCGCAAGCCCAAGCCGAACTGGCGGTGCTGAAGCCGGACTTGATGGTGGTGGTCGCCTACGGCCTGATCCTGCCGCAAGTGGTGCTGGACATCCCGCGCCTGGGTTGCATCAACAGCCACGCCTCGCTGCTGCCGCGTTGGCGCGGAGCCGCGCCGATCCAGCGCGCCGTGGAAGCGGGCGATGCCGAGAGTGGCGTGACCGTGATGCGCATGGAAGCCGGCCTGGACACCGGGCCGATGCTGCTCAAGGCCAGCACTCCCATCAGCGCTGAAGACACCGGCGGCAGCCTGCATGACCGCCTCGCGCTGATCGGCCCGCTCGCGGTGGTCGAAGCCATTGCCGGCCTGGCCGCTGGCACGTTGGAGGGCGAAGTGCAGGACGACAGCCTCGCCACCTACGCGCACAAACTCAACAAAGACGAAGCCCGCATCGACTGGAGCCGCCCGGCCGTCGAGCTGGAGCGCCTGGTACGGGCCTTCAACCCGTGGCCGATCTGTCACAGCACCTTGAACGGCGAAGCCTTGAAAGTGCTGGCGGCCAGCTGCGCCGAAGGGAAGGGCGCACCCGGTGAAATCCTCAGCGCCAGCAAGGACGGCCTCGTCGTTGCCTGCGGCGAACAGGCGTTGTGCCTGACGCGCCTGCAACTGCCCGGCGGCAAGGCGCTGAACTTCAGCGACCTGTTCAACAGCCGTCGTGAGAAATTTGCCGTCGGCACCCATCTCGGCCAAGCGGCGGACGCTTCATGAACCCGCGTCTGGCCGCCGCCAAGGCACTTGCCGCCGTCCTCAGCGGCAAAGCCTCGCTGAACAGTTCCTTGCCGACCCAACTGGACAAGGTCGAAGACCGTGATCGCGGTTTCACTCAGGACCTGGCGTTCGGCACCGCCCGCTGGCAACCGCGCCTCTCGGCCCTCGCGGCCAAGCTGTTGCAGAAACCGTTCAAGGCCGCCGATGCCGACGTCGAAGCGCTGCTGCTGGTGGGGCTCTATCAACTGCTCTACACCCGCGTCCCTGCCCACGCCGCCATCGGCGAAACCGTGGGCTGCGCCGACAAGCTGAAAAAGCCCTGGGCCAAGGCCCTGATCAACGCTGTGTTGCGCCGCGCCCAGCGCGAAAGCGAAACCCTGCTGGCCGAGCTGGAGCACGACCCGGTGGTGCGCACCGCCCACCCGCGCTGGTTGCAGAAATCCCTCAAGGCGTTCTGGCCCGAGCAATGGGAAGCCATCTGCGCCGCCAACAACGCCCATCCGCCGATGATCCTGCGGGTCAATCGCCGTCATCACAGCCGCGATGCCTACCTGGCGTTACTGGGCGAGGCCGGCATCCCGGCCATCCCATGCCAGTACAGCCGCGACGGCATCGTCCTGGAAACTCCGGGTGACGTACGTGCATTGCCGGGTTTTGCCGAGGGCTGGATCAGCGTCCAGGACGAAGCCGCCCAACTGGCCGCCGACCTGCTGGAGCTGGCGCCCGGCCAACGGGTGCTCGACGCCTGCTGCGCGCCGGGGGGCAAGACCTGTCACATCCTCGAAGCCGAACCGAAGCTGGCCGGCGTGGTGGCGGTGGACCTGGAGGCCAAGCGCCTGGTGCGGGTGAAGGAAAACCTTGCACGCCTGGGCCTGGACGCCGAGCTGTTCGCCGCCGACGGTCGCGATACGGCGGCTTGGTGGGACGGCAAGCCATTCCAGCGCATCCTGCTCGACGCGCCCTGCTCGGCCACCGGCGTGATCCGTCGTCATCCGGACATCAAGCTCACCCGCCAACCGGACGACATCGCCGCGTTGGCGCAGTTGCAAGGTGAATTGCTCGACGCTTTATGGCTGACCCTCGACGTGGGCGGCATGTTGCTGTACGCCACCTGCTCGACCTTGCCGACCGAGAACACCGAAGTGATCGAAGCCTTCCTCGCCCGCACCCCGGGCGCCCGGGAACTGGACATCGCCACCCAGGCCGGCCTCAAGCAGCCACACGGCCGCCAGTTGCTGGCCCAGGAAGGCGGGCACGACGGGTTCTACTACGCCAAGCTGATCAAGATCGCCGCCGCACGCGGTTAACCGATTCGATAGGAGTGACTGGATGAAAATCATCATCCTCGGTGCAGGGCAGGTCGGCGGTTCGCTGGCGGAACATCTGGCCAGCGAGGCCAACGACATCACCGTGGTCGACACCGACGGCGAACGCCTGCGCGACCTCGGCGACCGCCTCGACATCCGCACCGTGCAAGGCCGCGGCTCGTTGCCTACCGTATTGCGCCAGGCCGGCGCCGACGACGCCGACATGCTCGTGGCCGTGACCAACAGCGACGAAACCAACATGGTCGCCTGCCAGGTCGCCCACACGCTGTTCCACACCCCAACCAAAATCGCCCGGGTGCGCGAAGCCGCCTACCTGACTCGCGCCGACCTGTTCGACAACGAAGCGATCCCGGTGGACGTGCTGATCAGCCCCGAGCAGGTGGTGACCAACTACATCAAGCGCCTGATCGAACACCCCGGCGCCTTGCAGGTGATCGACTTCGCCGAAGGCAAGGCGCAACTGGTGGCGGTCAAGGCCTACTACGGCGGCCCGCTGGTGGGCCAGCAACTGCGCCAACTGCGCGAGCACATGCCCAATGTAGAAACCCGCGTTGCAGCGATTTTCCGCCGTGACCGGCCGATCCTGCCCCAGGGCGACACGGTGATCGAAGCCGACGACGAAGTATTCTTCATCGCCGCCAAGGCGAATATTCGCGCAGTCATGAGCGAAATGCGCCGCCTCGACGAGAACTACAAGCGCATCGTCATCGCCGGCGGCGGCCAGATCGGCGAACGCCTGGCCGAAGCCATCGAAAGCCGCTACCAAGTCAAGATCATCGAGATGAACCCGGCGCGCTGCCGCTACCTCTCCGACACCCTCGACAGCACCGTGGTCCTGCAAGGCAGCGCCTCCGACCGCGACCTGCTGCTGGAAGAAAACATCGCCGACGCCGACATCTTCCTGGCCCTGACCAACGACGACGAAGCCAACATCATGTCATCGCTACTGGCCAAGCGCCTGGGCGCCAAGAAAGTCATGACCATCATCAACAACCCGGCCTACGTCGACCTGATCCAGGGCGGCGACATCGACATCGCCATCAGCCCGCAACTGGCAACCATCGGCACCCTGCTGGCCCACGTGCGCCGCGGCGACATCGTCAGCGTCCACTCCCTGCGCCGCGGCGCGGCCGAAGCCATCGAGGCCATTGCCCACGGCGACGCCAAATCCAGCAAAGTGATCGGCAAAGCCATCCGCGACATCGGCCTGCCGCCCGGCACCACCATCGGCGCGATCATCCGCGACGAACAAGTGCTGATCGCCCATGACGGCACCGTGATCCAGACCGGCGACCACGTGATCCTGTTCCTGGTGGATAAAAAGCACATTCGCGATGTCGAGAAGCTGTTCCATGTGGGGTTGAGCTTTTTCTAACCCCCACCGTACTGATCGTTCCCACGCTCCGCGTGGGAATGCAGCCAGGGACGCTCCGCGTTCCCTCAAGAGCCGAACGCAGAGCGTCCGTAGAGGCATTCCCACGCAGAGCGTGGGAACGATCTCAACCGGTCAATCACTGACACAACCGATAAGGACGCCGCCATGCTCGACTCCCTGGAAAAAATGCTCGCCAAGGGCGTGGACAACGCCCTGCTGCGCTTCGGCCTGGGCAAAGGTTACCTCGACCTAGGCGAATTCCCCCGCGCCGCCGAACACCTCCAACGCTGCGTCGAATTCGACCCCAAGTATTCGGCGGCATGGAAGCTGTTGGGCAAGGCTCATCAGGGCCGAGGCGATGCTGCGGCGGCTCGCCAAGCCTGGGAACAAGGTTTGGAAGCCGCCCGAGCGCATGGCGATAAGCAGGCAGAAAAAGAGATGACGGTGTTTCTGAAGAAGCTGGATCGCCATTCCTGAACGCCACGCACCCGTGGCGAGGGAGCTTGCTCCCGCTTGACCGGGCTGGCGCTCCAGTGCGAAGCACCCACAAAAAAGCCCACCGCATTCTCAACACCCGCCCGCCAAACAGCCAGCACACAAAACGCTGTGGCGAGGGGATTTATCCCCGCTGGGCTGCGCAGCAGCCCCAAACAGCGAATGCGGTCTGTCTGGCTGCTTAACTGACAGGCATTCACCGCTTCAGCATTGGTCCCCAACGCACCCTCTCGATATTGATCATCAAGACCCGACTGGAAACATGCGTGTTCGAAATTACCCAAATGATCATTGCGCTGGTGCTGTCCTTTCTGCTCGATCGGTTTCCCAAGCCAATGGGCCGATTTAATGTCAGAAAAAATAAATCCGTCCCCTAATGCGGTCCCTAATGCGCTAATTGGCCTATTTGTCGTGGCCGGGTGGCAGGCATCTCCCGGCTCGCCTATGCTGCTTTTGGCCAACAGAGATGGCGCAAAGCCACTTAGCCCTTAGGAGTCTCGTCATGATCAAGGAACTGAATATAGATGGGGTTACCAGTTACAAATCCCAATCCACTTTTTCACCTACCAATAAGACGTCGTTAATCTATGGGCTGAACGGGGCAGGGAAGAGCACTATTTCCGAGTTTTTGTACAATCAAGGCGCACCAAAGTTTGCTAAATGCAGTATAAAAACGAGCCAAGAATGTGAAATCCTTGTTTACAATCAAAGCTTTCTTAATGACTATTTTTACGAAGAAGACAATCTAAAAGGAATTTTTACCCTTTCGAAAGAAAACAAGGTTGCGCTGCAGCAAATCGAAGCTGACACGAAAGAACTGGAGAAGCACCTAATCACTCAACAAGATAATTTAAAGTTAGCTACCGAAGCAGTCAGTAAGCTGGAACAGGAAAAGATAAAAGCAAGTGGTAAAGTTTGGGAGATAAAAACAAATTTCTCGGGCGGTGATCGCGTTCTGGAGTTCTGCCTAGAAAGCTTGAAAAGAACAGAACTCCTTTTTCAGCATATTATCGGGCTTCCCTTGCCAGATAGTGCGCCTGGCTATACGGTTGATGATTTGAAAGCGGAGGCCTCATCAATCGAGGGAGAAGGTGCAGCTCCGTTCACAACCATCCCCATTATATCTGCTGGCTGGCTGAGTATTGAGGGAGATTCACTATGGTCGAAGGTCATCGTTGGCAGCCAAGAGGGGTCGGTTGCTGAGTTCATTGCGAAGGCCGGAAATTCTGACTGGGTGAAACAAGGGCTTCAGTTCATTTCAGATGAGGAAGATCCTCAAACCTGCCCATTTTGCCAGCAAGAAACAGTCACGAAAACTATCATCGATTCGATACGCCGTGTCTTCGACGAGGCCTACGAACAAGATATTGAGCAATTAGAGCTGATAAAAGCTCAGTATGAGGCGCTGACCTCCAGACTGAATATTCAAGATATCGCAAACTCTCCGCTTGCTAATAAGGAGCTCGTAGAAGCCTGGACAATTGCCTGCGAAGCTTTGAAAGCATCGATACGCGAAAACATTCTACATATTGGTAACAAAATCAAAAGCCCGAGCACGCCGACTACCCTTACCGATACAAGTCTCACCGTTAATCTGATCAATAATTTGCTCAATAATCTGAACGATAAGATTGGCGCGCACAATGATAAGCTGGCGAATAAGACAAAAACAAAAGATGGAATAAAATCTCGTTTCTGGACGCTGATGCGCTGGGATTATGACCAGACGATTTCTGCCTATTCGCAGTCAGCATCTGAACTAAAAGACGAGATCAGCAAAATAAGCCAGGAAGCCACTAAGGTTGACGCAGATGTCGCAGCATCGAAGGGTAAGATCGCTAACCTTAGAAAACAGACAGTGAACATTGAAGAGTCAATTGAGAATATTAATGCCGGACTGGTAGAGATTGGCATCGATGGCTTTTCTGTGGTTCCGTATGGTGAGAACTTCTACCGAGTGTCCAGAGCTACCGAACAAGAAAATGCCTTTCACTCGCTGAGCGAAGGTGAGAAAACCGTTATCAGCTTTCTATACTTCATGGAACTTTGTAAGGGACAGAAAACCGCCTCTGCCGTCCCTCAAGCCAAGGTGGTTGTGATTGATGATCCTATTTCTAGTCTTTCTCATCTCTATGTATTCAATATTGGACAGCTGATCAAGAAGTACTTAATAAACGATGATCTCTATAAGCAGGTCTTTGTGCTGACTCATAGTTTGTATTTTTTCTATGAGTTGACTCACACGAATCATAAAACGCGCGGAGATACCCAGAATTTGTTCAGAGTCTTTAAAAATACAAACGGAAGCTCTGTAATTCCGATGAAGTACGAGGAGATTCAGAATGACTACCAGTCGTACTGGTCGATCATAAAAGACCAGGCTTCACCACCTGCGCTTATCGCAAACTGTATGCGGAACATTATCGAATATTTCTTCAATTTTGTTCAAAAGAAAGATTTCAATAATGTTTTCCAGAAGCCAGCGCTGTCGACTGATAAATTTACTACTTTCTACAGGTACATGAATCGAGAGTCGCATTCCTTGGGTCAGAATATTTTTGATATAAAGGAGTTCGATCATCAGGTTTTCAAAGACGGTCTTAGACTGATTTTTGAAGAGTGCGGATATTCTGAACACTACGACGCAATGAGCAAATAGCTTAACGGTTGAAATATGTTGCCTAGGGCGGGCCGCAGGAATTTAATGTGTTAAAAGGGACAGATTAATATGCTAGAAGTAATCTGCTCCCTTTTTTCTGTTCTATATGGTTTACTTTACGAATCGCTGAGCGCTGCTTAAAACGTCCAATCCAAAATAATCGGCAAGAAAGATTGGGAAAGCACTGAGTACTGGAAGCGGGTCGCGAGGCGAGTCGTTAATTAATTGCGCCAAGGCAAGTGGTGCTTGGTCGCTAATAAGTGCTAAAGCATCTTCGCCGCTAGTTAGCATATTGGCCTTTCGAAGATTCGCCTCAATCAAAAATTGCCATCCTTTTTTATCTATTTTTTTTGCGTCTTGATATAAGTGGCTTCCCCTGTCGGCAGACAATTTTTTATAAATAGCGCCTGCGCAGTCAGATATGGCTACTGTTCTGCATAGAAACTCATCAAGGTTATCAATATCTCTAATGGCCTCAATCATCGGATAGCTTATGAATAGCTTTCCAAGTTCCGTCTCGTTATCGAAGCGGCGTATCATATTGAGTAAGTTTTTTCCGGTGAATTGGTCGTCTTTCGGCTCGAAATCAAAGAATAGGTAAATTTGGCCGACTTGATCTCGTCTTAGATTTTTTAAGTGCTCATCTTTGTTAGCGCTTGGATTTAGTTCTTTGATAAGCTCAAAAAGATCTAAGTCTTCGTCTTCCGCAACTTGCGCGTAGAGCTCGTAGAGATCGTTTTGAAAACTAGCCAAGAGTCTGCTTTCTTCGCCGGGGAAAAAAGCACGCTCTAGGCTTTTAAAGTAAAGTCGTTCAGTTTTTTCGCCTTCAAATATAAATAAGGTTCGCTCCATTAACTAGATAATCCTTTATAAATCTTCTCTAAATTATGAGCTTTTCGCAGAGCTTTGTCCGTTAGTTCTGTTATTGGCAAAATTGTTTTATCTAACACAAAATAACAGTCGGGCCGCAGGAGGTCATTGCTCATTACGCCAGTATTGTGTGTGGTCATAATGGTTTGAGCTTGCGATGTAGTGATTTTTTCAACAATGGTTGAAGCTAAAGCGTGGTGATAAAACGCGTCAAACTCGTCTATATATGCGAATGTTACCGTTCCCTCCATCAGTCGGAGCCACCAAAAATAGAAAATTCCAAGAGATAATGTTCCTGTGGATGCTACCGAGCCAAACTCCAGTTTTACCCCGCCGAAATCGAAATAAATAGCTTTGTCATTGCTATAGTTACTGTCGGCGACGACAAGCGAGCACTCTACGCCAGCGTCGTTTAGGAGTTTTTCAAAGTCTTCTACAGAGCCGCTTTCAATTATGCTCTGCGAAAGTCTCTTTACACCAATATCCTTTCCTACATATTCGCCTTTTTTGGTTGCATTTAACGAGCGAAAGAAAACCATCCCTTCGATAAAGTCTAATAGCTTTGAAAAGGTATTATTTACGGCTGTTTCGTCTAATATCGCATTGCTTTTAACATATTTAAGTAGCGATATCTCCGAGTCGCCCACATCTTTCTTTAGATGTTCCGCGCCCTCCAGCTCGATATTGGCCAGGGTTGATTTTCGGCGATCTATATGAAGGATATCATTTGTATCTATTATGAGGCGCTCGTAAACTAGTTGGCTCCAGGTTTTCTTCCCGTAACTATATACTATCTGTACGCCGTCAATGCAAAACTCAAAGATAAATTCTGCGATGTGTACATCAGGACTGCCGTTAAGATAGTTGTTGTCTAGCGAGGGGAAATAGCTAGGAGAGTCAATTAAATGTAAAGCCGGATCAACCATTGCAAGACCAAGGTTAGATTTACCGCCGCCGTTAGGGCCATAAATCATAGCGTGTCTTACTACACCTTCACTGACCGCGTTTTCATTAAATTCGTATTGCTGGCTAGTTAGATCGAAACATAGCCAATCTGAGAAGTTTCGGTAGTTTTTCACGGAGAATTTACGTAGCATCAGGGTAACCCCTTTTGATTGATAGCGTGAGTTTACCAGCTTTTATAGCTGCCGTAAAAAAACTACGGCTGAAATTTTTGTCTGCAGGTTGCAGTATCTCGGCGTTTCAATCTTTTTCTCGATTCCCCTTTCTTGAGAATTCTCTTCAGATGCAGCACTGTTAGCGCCGCTCCGCTTCTCCCAAAGAGACAGGCGTACTTTTCTATTATGAGGCACCGCTCTGGGCGATCGATGCATCTAGCAATGATGCTCACATTAGAATTTAAGAAATTCCAAAAGGGGGGGTGGAGTAGGTTTTCTACGCTAAACTTGCGCTTTTGGTCATATTGTTGCCTATCGCCAGAAGTATCAGGGACTAAAATACATATAAATTGGCAAGTGAAGTATTAGCCGGAAGAAGCTTGAGTAAGCAAAGTAGTTGCTCGGCCGTTTTGCGGAAGGGGAAACCCGGCGTAGGTCGCCGGGTTTTCATAGTTGAAAACTTCTACTGCCGCGGCTCCACATTATCCAACACCCGATTCGCCAACAACGAACTCAGCTCAATCAACTGCTGAATCCCCTGCGCCACATGGCGCCTCGATCCCTCCAGATCAAACGCCAGGTCACTCACCATGGCATCAGCCGAAGCCAGCGTCTCACTGAGGTTGGCGAGCAGGCATTCGTTATCGAGGCCTTTCACGACGGCATACAGCTGCCCCGGTTTGGGGTCGTCTTTGGATTTATCCGGTTTCGGCCGCAAGTAGTGATCGAGCACGCGTTTGGTGGTTTCGTCTTGCTGCTTGGCTTTGGATTTTGCGGATGTAGAAGTGGAATCTGCTTCTGGCGGATTCGGCGTTATTTTGTACATAAGCTTCGGTTCCGATGTGGTGCCGACACCCCGAAGCTACTAAACAATGGGGTGGCAGCTGTACGCAGGTTAGTAGACCGGGGAACCGAAGAAGCCGGCGCGCCTAAGCGCCCTGCGTACAGCCACCATCAGAAACAGGGTAGGGCCCTGTTTGAGACGCGCTTGTACAACTTCGATTACCTCGGGCTACTAAACCCGACCACTGATGAGCAGTGGCAGGACGACAATAGAACCCAGGAACAAGGCGCACAAGCGGGCGGATTCTGGCGTAGTTGTAGGCAAAGGCGCAAGGATGCGTAGCTTGATGGAGGTTGTAGGCGGGGGCTGTAGGAGAGAGTCTTTTTGGCGCTGCGGGCGGCTTGTTCTGCCTGGATCCGGGGCTTGCTCGAGATAGCGGTCCACCTCCCAAACAGTCAATCTCTGGCACCACTGATAAAGGCGCTTCAAGAACCGCCCTTCGTTCCGTTAAGTGGCAACCTGACCAAGCCATGTCTATAGTTTTTCCCCCAGATACCTATCGGAGGCATGGACATGAGCCAGAGCATTTCGCCCGCCGCTTCAGCTGCGCGGAACACCGGCATGGTCGCCACGACCTTATGGGGCTCGGACAAGATCGCAGGTATCACGGTCGATCCGGACGGTGCGATCTGGCTTGGCGCTTATAGTCGCCTGGGACTGGGAGGTGAAGAGGATTCAGGCTTCACCGCCAGTCTGGTCCGGTTCAATGCCGACGGTAGCCTGGACCGCAACTACAGTGGAGACGGTAAATCCCTGCTCCCTGTGGCGCTCGATATCGAGGACGGCGGGAATGGCGCCGTGCAGCCGGGAGGGGGCTACCTGGTGGCGCGCTATGTGAAAGTGGGCGACACCTGGGTGTCGGGCGTCAGTCGTACCTTGGCTGACGGCAGCCTCGATACGAGTTTCGGCAACGGCGGCGCTGCGACAGTGCCTTTCTACTGGAATGAAGATCTAGGCCAGCAAGCGTCGTTCTCCGTGCAACGCGACGGCAGCTTTTTTGCCAGCGCCGCGTATCCCTCTGGGGAGATCTATGTCGCCCGCTTCGACGCGACGGGGATCTTGGTTTCGTCTTTTGCAGAGGCTGGCGTCCTGCATCTGCCAGCGTCCGTGGGCATCCACCCCGGCCGCACGATCGATGTTTCGTTGCAGGCAGACGGGAAGGTTTTGGTCACGGGGCAAGCTACCCTGACCCGCCTCAACCCGGACGGCACTCTGGACAGCAGCTTTGCGAACGGCGGCAGCCTGGCCCTGGATGTTCATGCAGACGCCCTCGTCATCCAGGACGACGGCAAGATCCTGCTGGCGGGCGCCTTGGGCGGGGTGGCGACCATCATTCGACTCAACGCCGACGGCTCGCTCGACACCGATTTCGGTGATCAGGGCCAGGTACGTTGGGGCTCGGAAAGCGCTCCTTTCGCAGTCGCCGACATGATCGTGCTGGCCGACGGCAGGCTATTGATTGGTGGAAGCCAAGGTACCCGCGCGGACGGCTATTTGGCTGCCTTGGTTCAGTTGAACCCCGACGGTAGCCTGGACCATAGCTTTGGCAATCCCGACGACGGTTATTACCACCTCGACGGTGGCCGCGATGATGACTTCTTGCTCGGTACCGCCTCGTTCGACGATGCGATCTCTGGCGGGGCCGGCAACGATCTGCTCGATGGCCAGCAAGGTCGTGACCTGCTGACGGGCGGGGCCGGGGCCGATACGTTCCATTACCAATCAGTCGCAGACAGTTACCGAACCGCAACCGCGGCCCATAGCGACCGAATCACCGACTTCGACCCCAGCACCGATACGCTGGACCTTTCCTCCCTGGGCTTCCTCGGGCTGGGCAATGGCTATGACGGAACACTGGCGATACGCGTCAATGAAAGCGGGACGCGGACTTACCTCAAAAGTTTTGAGGCCAACGCCGATGGGGAGCGCTTCGAAGTGGTCTTCGACGGTAACTTGGGCCAAGCGCTGAATGAAACCAACCTCCTGTTCCAGCAAGCCAGGTTGATGGGCACCGAAGAGACCGATCGTTTACAAGGCAACGCTCGAGGCGAAATCATCGAAGGGCTCGCGGGCGACGATCGCCTTTATGGAGCGCTCGGTAATGATGTATTGGTTGGCGGAGCGGGCCGGGACCTATTGGCGGGTGGCGGCAATAACGATGTGTTCCGCTTCGATGCCCTGAGCGACAGCTACCGTACCGCCACCGAAAACCACACCGATCGCCTGTTCGACTATACGGTGGGGGAAGACACGATCGATTTGTCTGTCCTGGGCTTTACCCGTCTGGGCAATGGTTACAACGGCACGCTGGACGTGGTTTTCAATGAAGCCAAGAACCTGACTTACTTAAAGAGCTACGAAGCCGACGCCTCCGGGGCTCGATTCGAGTTGAGCCTGGCAGGGGACCACTCTGGTTACCGTAACCTGAACATCATTTTCGCCGAGCCCCCGGAAGAGGACGTCTTTAAATTGATCGGCGTGGCTGACTCCCTGGCGTAAAGATTATTCCTTGCCTTGGGCCGCTTTCCGGGCGGTCCAAGGCGCTATGAAGCAACAGCTCGACTGCTGCCATTTGCGAAAAAAACCGAATGCCGCTTGGTTTGCAAACGCATCCACGCTCGTTTCACACGGGGCCCGCCAATCTCTTAGCCATACGAGCCACGCCCCCTTCCCAGTGAAAAGGGGCGGATCTAACATTGGAAAAAATTTGATCCCATACTAGATGCTAGCGATACATAGCCAAGGCTAGCTAAATAAGCTAGCGTTAACTATCTTTCAGTAGATTTTGATATTTTTATGAGGCCGACATGGATCCCTACCGTAATCCGTTTGCGCCCGGCGCTGGAAGCAGGCCCCCTGAACTGGCGGGGCGCGACTTAATTCTTGAGGCGGCAAGAGTTGCCTGTGGACGAGCCCTCAATGGGCGAAGTGCTCGCTCCATCATGCTTCTTGGCTTAAGAGGCACGGGTAAGACGGTCCTGTTGAACGAGATAGGAAGAATTGCGAAGGAGGAAGGTCTTTATGTCTCCAAGGTAGAGTCGCCAGAACGTGAAAGCCTTGCACGTCTTCTTTATCCTGAAATGCGAAAAGTCATGCGTGCGCTTTCCAGCCTTGAGGCTGCCAAGCAAATTGCTAACCGTGGGCTGAAAGGACTCCGCAGCTTTGCGTCAATCTTCAAGATTGATGTTGGCGGTATTGAGATTGGTGTTGAGCCGGAGCCTGGACTCGCGGACAGCGGGAATCTTCAATACGATCTTCCAGATCTTTTTACTGTAATAGGTGAAGCGGCACAGGCCGCCGGCAAAGGCTGGATTCTTCTCATTGATGAAGTCCAATACCTCACCGAAGCCGATCTATCGGCACTGATTGTCTCTATCCATCGCATGTCGCAAGAAGGGCTTCCGGTTCTGCTGGTCGGTGCAGGTCTTCCGCAAGTTGCTCGGCTGGCGGGCGAGGCGAAGTCATATGCCGAGCGGCTTTTCCTTTACCCGGAGGTGGGGGCGCTTGATCAACCGTCGGCGACTCAAGCCGTTCAAAAGCCGATCTTGGAGGAGGAGGCTTCTATCGACGCAGCAGCGCTGGACAGCATTGTCGATCGGACGCAGGGCTATCCGTTCTTTCTTCAAGAGTGGGCATCCACGGCATGGAACATCGCCGAGGGGCCTGAAATCACTGTTGATGATGTCGAACATTCTTATTCCGAAACATTAGCTTCTCTTGATGCAGGTTTCTTCAGGGTCCGCATCGATCGGCTTACACCTTCTGAAGTGCAGTTTGTGAAGACCATGTCCGAGCTCGGCGACGGCCCCTATGCCATCGCTGATATTGCGAAGGCGATGGGACGTCCTCAATCATCACTGGGACCGACTCGGGCCAACATCATTTCCAAGGGAATGATCTACAGCACAGATCACGGTTACCTCAATTTTACGGTTCCACTTTTCGCGGAATATATGCGTCGCCAGGAATGAACGCCAGCAGTGGGTGGCGAGGGGAATATCTCCTCGCCACACCCCTGCCCCTCAGCTCCCTTCATTGTTGCAGCTGGCCGCGTGCTTGAGATACGTCAGGGCTTTCCGCTCACCCATCGAATCAAGGTAGGTGATTTGCGCATTCACCAACCCGCAGGTCTGGCTGCTGTCCTCCGTCAGCGAGATCACTTTGTCGATGTCCAGGTGGGTGCTGTAGCCGTAGGTTTCGCTGGCTGCTTTATCCTGGGCCAAGGCGGGTAATGCGCCGGCGCTCAGGGCGGTGATCAGGCAAGCAGTAGCGATGGTCTTCAGGTTCATGGTCGTTTCCCTTCAATGAGTTCGATGGCTTCGTCGAGGCGATGTTTGTTGTCTCGATGGCGCTCATTAAAGGCCCGTGACGTATCTCGGCTATGTCGAAAAACGCCGTGGTTGGATGCGTACGTATCTGAGGTGAATTGCGATACAGATCGATACAATCGCCCCTGTTTTTTGCTTATTTAGGGCTGGACAAGCTGAACGACGGTGCGTCGCCAACCGGCAACCGGGCATCGTCACACTGCGCAACAGATGCGCGCATTTCGGAGAGCTGGGCATGGAACATGTCGATCACGTATTGATCGTGGATGATGATCGGGAGATCAGGGAGCTGGTCGGCAACTACCTGGTGAAGAATGGCCTGCGCACCACTGTGGTCGCCGATGGCCGTCAGATGCGGGCGTTTCTCGAAGCCAATCAGGTGGACCTGATCGTGCTCGACATCATGATGCCGGGGGATGACGGGCTGCTGCTGTGCCGCGAACTGCGCGCCGGAAAGCATAAGGCGACACCGGTGCTGATGCTGACGGCTCGCAGCGACGAGACCGATCGCATCATTGGCCTGGAAATGGGCGCCGACGACTATCTGGCCAAACCCTTCGCGGCCCGGGAGCTGCTGGCGCGCATCAACGCGGTGCTTCGACGGACCCGCATGCTGCCGCCCAACTTTGTTGTCAGCGAAAGCGGCCGCATGCTCAAGTTCGGCCGGTGGCGCCTCGACACCACTGCCCGTCATCTGCTCGATGAAGACGACACGCTGGTCTCGCTGAGCGGCGCCGAGTACCGGCTGCTGCGGGTATTTCTTGATCATCCCCAGCGGGTGCTGAGCCGCGATCAGTTGCTCAACCTGACGCAGGGCCGTGACGCGGACATCTTCGACCGTTCCATTGATCTGCTGGTCAGCCGCGTGCGCCAGCGCTTGCTGGATGACGCCCGCGAACCGCTCTACTTGAAGACGGTGCGCAATGAAGGCTACGTCTTTACCTTTGCCGTCGAAATGCTTGAGGAGCAGGCATGAAACTCGCGTTGCAATGGCCTCGCACGCTGGCCTCGCGGCTGTGGCTGGTGTTCCTGGTCGGTCTGATACTGGCCCAGGCCCTGACGTTCGCAGCCCAGTACTACGAACGCTACGAAAGCACCAAGACGGCGATGTTGGGCAATTTCGAGCACGACACGGCGACCTCCATCGCCATCCTCGACCGTCTGCCTGCGGCCGAGCGCCTGGAATGGACCAAACGCCTGCAACGTCGCAACTATGACTATTTGCTGCGCGAACACGATCCCGGCATTCCACTCACTTCGAACGACCTCGCGGCGACGGCGGCGCAATCCCTTCAAGTCTCGCTGGGCCGCAACTATGACCTGACCATTGTCGAAATCCCGGGCCCACGCCAGCATTTCCAAGCCCAGGTGCGACTGGCTGACGGCAGCCCGGTGACCATCGATGTGCGTCCTTCGGTCAGGCCGTTGTCGCCCTGGTTGCCCTTTGCCCTGTTCGGTCAGTTGCTGTTGATGATCGGCTGCACCTGGCTTGCCGTGCGGATCGCGATACGCCCGCTCAGCCGCCTGGCCGAGGCGGTCGAGAACCTCGACCCGAACGCTCATCCGGTGCAGTTGGATGAAACCGGTCCACGGGAAGTGGCCTACGCCGCCCGCGCCTTCAACAGCATGCAGGCGCGCATCGCCGCTTACCTGAAAGAGCGCATGCAGTTGTTGGCGGCCATTTCCCATGACTTGCAGACGCCCATCACGCGCATGAAGCTGCGCGCCGAGTTCATGGACGACTCGGTCGAGAAAGACAAACTGGGCAACGACCTGAACGAGATCGAGCACTTGGTGCGTGAGGGCGTCGCTTATGCGCGCAGCGTCCATGGTGCGACGGAGACCAGTTGCCGCATCAGTCTGGATTCGTTTCTTGAAAGCCTGGTGTGCGACTACCAGGACACCGGTCGGGAGGTCAGCCTGCGCGGCCAGAACGGCGCGATCATCGAGACAAGGCCCCATGCGCTGCGGCGTGTTCTGGTGAATCTGGTGGATAACGCGCTGAAGTACGCCGGCACCGCCGAGGTGGAAATCAGCGGCGATGCGAACACTGGCGTTTCGATCAGCGTGCTTGATCGAGGCCCGGGCATTCCTGAGGAAATCCTCGCCGAGGTGGTCAAGCCGTTCTATCGGGTGGAAAGCTCACGCAACCGCAGCTCTGGCGGCACCGGCCTGGGCCTGGCCATCGCCCAGCAGTTGACCGTCGCGATTGGTGGTTCACTGAGCCTGCGCAACCGCGACGGCGGCGGTCTTTGCGTGACCCTCGACTTCGGCGTCGATCGGTAGGCCACGCTGGCTGCACGTCAGGTGCAGCCTTTTTTAGGACTCATTCGAATGCATTTGTAAGCCACTGTATCCAGCGCATCTACAGACTCAAAAGAACGCATAACGGCCGGGTGTCGAACATTTTCGGTATACATGCCGCTGCAAGAATGCTCCCCATCAACTCGCCATCGGATCCCCCGAATGGCGAGCCCTGACCTAAGGAGATCTTGCCATGAATACCCAGTCCTCCCTCGCTCAAGCAGGCAACCAAGCCCAAACCCAAGCCCAGGCCGGCAGCTATATCACCACCCAGGACGGCGTACAGCTCTATTACAAGGACTGGGGTCCCAAAGATGGGCCAGTTGTCACCTTCAGCCATGGCTGGCCGCTGAATTCCGATAGCTGGGAATCGCAGATGCTGTTCCTGGCGGACCAAGGCTATCGGGTGATCGCCCACGACCGCCGCGGCCATGGTCGTTCCAGCCAGCCGTGGGAAGGTAACGACATGGATCACTACGCCGATGACCTGGCCGCGGTGATCAACGCCCTGGATCTTAACGACGTCACCCTGGTGGGTTTCTCGACTGGCGGTGGCGAAATCACCCGCTACATCGGCCGCCACGGGACCGATCGGGTGAAGAAGGCCGCACTGATCAGCGCCGTTCCGCCAATGATGCTCAAGACTGAAGACTACCCAGGCGGCCTGCCGATCGAAGTGTTCGACGGCCTGCGCAAGGCCTCCCTGGACAACCGCTCGCAGTTGTATCGCGACATCGCGTCCGGCCCGTTCTTTGGCTTCAACCGCGCCGGGGCGAACGTCTCCCAGGGGCTGATCGATTCGTTCTGGGTGCAGGGCATGCAAGCGGGCCACAAAAACACCTATGACAGCATCGCGGCGTTCTCGGCAACGGACTTCCGTGCCGACTTGGCCAAGTTCGATGTGCCGACACTGATCGTGCATGGCGACGACGACCAGATCGTCCCGATCGACGCCTCCGCCCATGCCGCCGCCGAGCTGGTGCAGAACGCCGAGTTGATCGTCTATCCGGGTGCGCCGCACGGCCTGACCGACACTCACAAGGACCGCCTCAATCAGGATCTGTTGGATTTCCTGGCCAAGTGAACCCATCGCTGCAGCGTCACCCCTCCAATCAATGAAAATAGGAATGATCATGCTCAATATCAAATCGCTGTTGGCCGTCACCATCACCGCTGCGCTGGCGCTGACATCAGTTCAAAACGCAACCGCCGCGCAACCTGACGCCACCAAGCCCACCATCGTGCTGGTGCATGGCGCATTCGCCGAATCGTCCAGTTGGAATGGCGTTGCCGCTCAGTTGTTGAATCAGGGGTATCCGGTCGTTGCCGCGGCCAACCCGCTGCGCGGCGTGAAGCAGGACGCCGATTATGTCGCCGACATCGTCGAGCACACCGCCGGCCCGGTGATCCTGGTGGGTCACTCCTATGGCGGAGCCGTGATCACTAACGCTGTGCACAACAACCCCAAGGTCAAGGGACTGGTCTACGTCGCAGCCTTCGCGCCGGACAAAGGTGAAACCGCCATCGAACTGTCCGGTCGCTACCCTGGCGGCACCCTCGGCCCGACCTTGGCCGCTCCGGTGCAGTTGGACGACGGCAATAAAGATCTCTACATCCAGCAGGACAAGTTCGGCCAACAATTTGCCGCCGACGTCCCAGCGGCGGACTCCGCCCTGATGGCTGCTACACAACGCCCCATCAGCGAGGCGGCATTGAAGGAGGCGTCTGGCGACCCGGCCTGGAAAAAACTGCCGTCCTGGTTCATCTACGGCTCGGCGGACAAGAACATCCCTGAGGCCGCCTTGAAGTTCATGGCCGAACGCGCGGGCTCGAAAAAGACCGTCACCGTCCAGGGCGCCTCCCATGTAGTGATGACGTCCAATCCGGAGAAAGTTGCAGAGCTGATCATTGAAGCGGCTCAGGCCAGTTCCAAGGGGTGATTACTTAAAGCGGGCCTTCGAGAAGAACCAAAAACCCGGCGCAAGACGTCGGGTTTTTTTCGTTGGGGAAATCTCCAGGCAAACCGCATCGCCCGGTTTTGCGACTGCTGCGCAGCCGAGCGGGAGCAAGCTCCCTCGCCACGGGGACTGTCTGGGCTGACTGGACCGCTTTCCAAATCTATATGGCAACGCGCTCATTGGTTATAGATAATCCATCTGCGAATCATTAGCATTACCTGCATTGACTCCCCGTTTCCCCGCAGGTACTCACTCCATGTTATTCCCCTCTCGTCTTACATTGCTTGCTGCCTGCTGCTCGGTCAGTTTTCTTGCCCAGGCGGCAGAGCCTATTGAATTGGGAGTGACCGACGTCACTGCCAATGCGACCAAACCCAATTCCAACACGCTACCAACGCCCTATGCGGGTGGTCAGGTGGCGAGGGGAGGCCAGATGGGGGTGCTGGGTAATCAGGACAACATGGATGTGCCGTTCGTGATGACCAGTTACACCTCGCAACTGATTGAAGATCAGCAAGCGGAAGACGTGGGAGATGTGCTGCTCAACGATCCGTCGGTGCGTCAATCCTATGGGTTTGGTAACCAATCCCAAGTGTTCGTGATTCGAGGCTTGCCGCTTAACAGCGACGACATTTCCTATAACGGGCTGTATGGCGTTTTACCGCGACAAATTCTGTCGACGGATGCGATCGAGCGTGTCGAGGTGTTCAAAGGCCCCAACGCGTTTATCAACGGTGTCAGTCCGACGGGCTCGGGGCTTGGGGGCGGCGTCAACTTGCAGCCCAAACGCGCGGACGATGTTCCGACTCGTCGCTATACCCAGGACATCAGCACCGATGGCCGCATTGGCGAGCATTTGGATATCGGACAGCGATTCGGCGAGGATAACCGCTTTGGCGCCCGGTTGAATCTGAGCCAGCGGGAAGGTGAAACAGCGATCGACAACCAGGACCAGCGCACCAAGTTGTTCGTGGCCGGCTTGGACTATCGAGGTGATGACTTCCGCGTCTCCACCGATTTCGGGTATCAGAAACAACGCGTCAATGGACTGCGTAATTCGGTGAATATCGGCAGCGCCACCCGAATTCCCACGGCTCCGCACGCGAGCCACAATTTTGGCCAGGACTGGACGTACTCCGAAACCGAAGACACATTCGGCATGGTTCGTGGCGATTGGGATCTGAACGAAAACTGGACCGCCTACCTGGCGGGCGGTGTGAAGCACACCCGAGAAACCGGGGTGTATGCCACACCGACACTGGTCGGCAATAACGGTGCCGCGACGATCGGTGGCTCGGAAATTCCTCACAATGAAGACAACACATCGTTCAGTGGCGGGTTGAACGGGCGCTTCAACACGGGACCTGTTTCCCACCAGGTTGCGATCGGCGGATCAACGATCTGGACCCAGCAGGAAAACGCCTACACCTTCTATCGTTCCGTCACTGGGAACAGCAATATCTACAACACCCCGGCGCTGCCTAAGCCGACTGCGGTGTCCCGTACTGGCGGTGAAATGGGTGATCCCGGGGTGACCGGCAAAATCCGCAACCGTAGCCTGGCGATCTCCGACACGTTGGGCTTGTTCGATGACAAGTTGCTGGTCACTTATGGTGTCCGTCGTCAGCAGTTGCGTGTCGAAAACTACAAGTACGATGGCACCACTTCAAACGGTGTACCCAATCCAGCAAACGATGGCAGCCGTAGCACTATCAACGATAAAGCCATCACCACGCCCGTCTACGGCATCGTCTACAAGCCTGTGGAGAGCGTATCGCTCTACGCCAACCGGATCGAGGGCCTTGCAAATGGACCGGTAGCGTCCGGTAGCGGCATCACGAACCTGGGCGAAGCCTTTCCCCCTGGCCGCACAAAACAGTTGGAAGCGGGCATCAAGCTGGACATGCAAACCTTCGGTGCCAACTTGGGTGTTTTCCGCATCGAGAAACCTGCCGATGGTTACGTCGACAACGCGCAGAACCTCTATGTGCGTGATGGTGAGCAGGTCAACAAGGGGCTGGAACTCAGCGTTTTCGGCGAGCCAATCGAAGGCCTCCGCTTGATGGCCGGCGGCACCCGCATGACGTCTGAACTCAAAAATACTGCTGGCGGCCTCAACGACGGCAATCACGCCATTGGCGTACCAACGTTCCAGCTCAATGCCAGCGCGGATTGGGATGTACCGGGTATCGAAGGGGCCGCTCTCAGCGCAAGGATGTTGCGCACTGGCGGGCAGTACGCGGATCAGGCCAACAACCTGAGCTTACCGACCTGGAACCGTTTCGACGCTGGCGCACGCTACAAAATGAAATTCGTGGAGAAAGATCTGACGTTGCGCGTCAATGTGGAAAACATTACCGATAAGAACTACTGGGCTTCGGCAAACGGCGGTTACCTTTCGCAGGGTGATCCGCGCTTGGTGAAATTTTCGGGGACTGTTGATTTCTGAGTATTTATTTTGTGAAAAGGGGACAGATTATTTGCTGGAAATAAATCTCTCCCCTTGTTCCAGCTTTTCAGGGCTTGTAGAGATCAGTTTCAATCTCTGTTCGATAAGTATCGTCCAGTTTTACCTCATAGGTCTTCTGGGTGACGATGTACGTGAAATCGGGAAAGACTTCGAATCTGAGCAGGTCGCCTCGATTTATGGAGTCGTCCAGGACTATCTCCTTGACGGAGACTCCCTTGGAAAGTTTGTGTTCGGGTAGTTTGATCCGATATGGATGAGCCATTAGATAATTCCTTTTACTTGTTCGGAAGACCATTCAATGCTCATCGAAACTTCCTCGCTACTGTAAGAAATGACAGTTGCGACAAATGGTAAAAGGAAGCGACGACACTACCGGTAACGTTCTTCGGATGTCGATCGTTCCCACGCAGGAGCGTGGGAACGATCGATAACAGAGGCCTGTAGAGCGACCTGGCGCAGGGCAGCTTTTGTGGCGAGGGAGCTTGCTCCCGCTGGCCTGCGCAGCAGGCTCCTGCATTTCTTCAGGCAAACCGCATGGTCCGGGTTTGCGACTGCTGCGCAGCCGAGCGGGAGCAAGCTCCCTCGCCACGGGGATCGGGGTGTTGCGGATACTGTATTTCCACAGGGGAATGCAGTATCTGAATACCCAGGCTGGATGTGTGCGACTTGGCCTTTGATCGTTCCCGCGCTCTGCGTGGGAATGCATCCCGTGACGCTCTGCGTCACCTTCCAGAAGCGGAACGCGGAGCGTCCCCGGCGCCATTCCCACGCAGGAGCGTGGGAACGATCGGCAGGGTCAGGGTCTGTAGAGCGACCTGGCGCAGAGCAGCTTTTGTGGCGAGGGAGCTTGCTCCCGCTGGCCTGCGCAGCAGGCCCCTGCATTTCTTCAGGCAAACCGCATGGTCCGGTTTTGCGACTGCTGCGCAGCCGAGCGGGAGCAAGCTCCCTCGCCACGGGTCTTGCATCGTTTATTTGTGTTTCAGCATCTCCGGCAACTGCGCCACCAACTTCTGATTATTCAACGGCGCGCGAATAAACCCACGCTGGGTGCCGTCCGGGCCAATCACGGCGAGGTTGCCGCTGTGATCAACCGTGTAGTTGGGCTTGCTGGTGTCCGCCGGAATGAACGGGATGCTCACCGCATTCGCCAGTTTCTGCAGGTCTTCGACGGAGGCGGCGGTCAGGCCTTTGAATTGCGGGTCGAAGTAGCCCAGGTACTGTTTGAGCTGCTTGGGGGTGTCGCGGTTCGGGTCGACGCTCACCAGCACGATCTGCAACTTATCCACAGCCTCTGGCGGCAGTTCGCTCTTGATCTGGCGCAGTTGGGCGAGGGTGGTCGGGCAGATGTCGGGGCAGAAAGTGTAGCCGAAGAACAGCAGGCTCCATTTGTCTTTCAAGCCATCCATCGCCACCGGCTGGCCGTCCTGGTCGGTCATTTTCACGTCCGGCAGGTTGCGGCTTTGCGGCAACAGGATGATGCCGGCGTCGATCAGCGCGGTCGGGTCGCCTTGGCCTTTGCTGGAAAGCACTTTATTGATGGTCAGGCCGAGGATCACTGCGATCACGGCCGCAAGGATGAAGACGGTTTTCTGGGTTCGAGTCATAGGCTCAACAGTAGGTAGTGATCAACAAGCAGGGCGATGAACAGCAGGAACAAGTACCAGATAGAGTACTTGAACGTGTTGATCGCCGCGTGCGGCCGACTGCCACGGTACAGCACCACGGCCCATTGCAGGAACCTGGCACCCAGCACCAAGGCACAAATCAGGTAGAGCATCCCGCTCATCTGGATCACGAATGGCATCAGGCTCACCGCCAGCAGCACCAGGGTGTACAGCAGGATGTGGATCTTGGTGTAGTGCTCGCCGTGGGTCACCGGCAGCATCGGGATATCTGCCTTGGCGTATTCCTCTTTGCGATGAATCGCCAGCGCCCAGAAATGCGGCGGGGTCCAGGCGAAGATGATCAGCACCAGCAGCAGCGGTTCGGCGCTGACATGACCGGTGGCCGCGACCCAGCCCAGCAGTGGCGGCGCGGCGCCAGCGAGGCCGCCGATGACGATGTTCTGTGGCGTCGCCCGTTTCAGGAAACCGGTATAGACCACCGCATACCCTAGCAACGAGGCGAGGGTCAGCCAGGCCGTCAGCGGGTTGGTGAATGCCAGCAGCATCGCCTGGCCGGCCACCGCCAGGGCCAGGGCGAAGGTCAGTGCGGCGGCCGGTGAGACCCGGCCCTCGGCCAGTGGCCGCTTGTGGGTGCGGGCCATCACTGCGTCGATGCGACGGTCCACCACATGATTGACCGCCGCCGCGCCACCGGCGCACAGCGCAATCCCCAGGTTGCCGAACACCAGCACCGTCCACGGCACGCCGGCACGGGTGGCGAGGAACATACCGACCAGCGAGGTGATCAGCATCAGCACCACCACTTTCGGCTTGGTCAGCTCCAGGTAATCGCGCCAGATCGCCTGGCTGTGGCGTTCGCCGGTCAAGGTTGCCATGGCATCGCTCCTTTAATCGTGATGGGCCCGACGCTGTGTTTGTGCGGGTTGAAGCGCCAGCGCAGCGGGACCTGATGCTTGACCCGGACCAGGCTGGTCCGGGCGTGATAGTTGACCAGCACCAAGGTCAGCAACAGCGCTGCGCCCCCGGCGTTGTGGGCCACGGCCACCGGCAGCGGCAAGTGAAACACGACGTTGCTGATACCCAAGGTGATTTGCGCGGCGAGCGCGGTGAGCACCAGCCCCGCCAGCCGGGTCATGCCCACCGTTTTCAGTTGCCAGGCCAGTCCCAGCAGCACGAGCGTCACCAGCACTGCGCCGATGCGATGAGTCACGTGGATGGCGGTGCGGGCGTCGCTGTCCAGTTGCCCGCCCAGGTAATTCGGGCCGATGTGCTGGGTCAGGTGAAAGCCATTGGCGAAATCGGCGGGCGGCATCCATTGGCCGTGGCAGGTCGGAAAGTCGATGCACGCCACGGCGGCGTAATTGGAACTGACCCAGCCGCCCAGGGCAATCTGGCCAATCACCAACAGCAGTCCGGCGGTGGCCCAATGTTGCAAGCGCTTGGGCACGGTCAGCGCGGGTAATACGCCAGACAATCTCAGCGTCAACAGGAACAGCAGGCTCAAGGTCGCGAATCCGCCCAGCAAATGCCCAGTGACCACTTGCGGCCAAAGCTTGAGCGTCACGGTCCACATGCCGAACGCCGCTTGGGCGAATACCACCGCCAGCAGGAACAGCGGCAATTTCAAAGGCTGGCCGGGCCGGCGACGGTTCATCCAGGCCCGGGCGGCCAGTGCGGTAATCATCAGCCCCAAGGCTCCAGCGAAATAGCGATGGACCATCTCGTTCCAGCCTTTATGGGCTTCCACCGGAGCATCGGGAAAATGCAGTTCGGCATGGGCCAGTTGGGCTTCGCCCTTTGGCACGCTGATGAAACCGTAGCAACCGGGCCAATCGGGGCAACCGAGGCCGGCGTGAGTCAGGCGGGTGTAGGCGCCCAACAGTACGACAATCAATGCCAGCAGCGTGGCAAACAGCGCGAGGCGAAATCCTGGCTTGGCCATGTCGATGCCCTTATCCGATGTTGGACAATTTCAGCAGGTGCCTCAGATCGTTGAGCAGGTCCTTGCCCTTGACCCGGGCGTCGTAGCGCAGCACCAGGTTGCTGTGGGGGTCGATGATCCACAGTTGCGCGCCGCCGGAGCCCTGGGCGCCTTTCTGATACGCCGGCAGGTCCAGCGGGTAGCGCTGCAATTGCGGATATTCGCGCAGCAGTTGGGCGTCGTATTCGGCGTCCAGCGGTTGCGCAATCGCCAGCGCATGGCTGGCGCGTCCGGCCTCGCGGCCCAGGCCGATCTGTACCTGCCGGGCCAGATAGACCAATTGCCGGCAATCCACCGAACATTCCTGCGGCGCCGTGACGAGGATCTGCCAGCGTTGCTCGTCGGCCTGTACGCCAATCTCCGCGCGGGTCTGGCCATTGCCAATCAGCTCGCCGTGGTAGCTGCGGCTGTCGGGCACCCAGAACTGGAATTTGTACATGCCGGTGGCCAGGATCATCGGGCCGATCACGCCCAGCACAATCAACAGCAATTGCACGCGCCCCTTGCGCCGGCTGCGCGCCGTGGGTGCCTCAGACATGTTGGTTGGATTCATGGTGGTGCCCATGGTGTCTCCCTGCGTTGTGCCATCCGAGATAAAGGAAAAGACCGAACAGTGCCGCCGCCATGGCAAACCACTGCACGGCATAACCGAGGTGTTTTTCCGGCCCCATGGCCACGACCGGCCAATCGGTCCGGTAGGCGCCGGGGCCGCTTTGTTGGCGTAACTCATAGGCGAAACCGCCGCGGCCCAGTTCGGCCCAGAGCTTGTCCGGCTCGACGGTGGTGACCAGTCGCGGCCACGGTGCGCTGGCCGGGTCGGCATGCAATTGGAACGTGGCGCCAGGCGCGACATAGACCCACGCCTGCAAGTCGACCGTTTGTCCGGGGGTGCTGAAGACCGGCGGGGTGCGGCGATCAGGCCACGGCAGCCAGCCACGATTGACCAGCAGCCACAGTCCGGTGGCATGGTCGAGGAACGGTTGCAGCAACTCGACCCCGACCTTGCCGTCGTGCTGGCGGTTATCCAGCAGCAGGCTGTGCTCGGCGTCGAACTGGCCGTGCAGGCTGACGGGGCGAAAGGCCGGGTCCGCCGTGCGTTGCAGTTCGGCACTGTCCATCGGCGCCGCCACGCGACGCTCGGCGTAGGTGTCCATGAGCACGCGCTTCTGTTCGCCCCGGCTCAATTGCCAGAACCCCAGGCACACCATCACCGGCACCAGCACGGCGACCACCAATGACGGCACGATGCCCGGCCGGAAGCCTTTCATGGCGCCGTCCAAAAGCTGTTGAACGAGATAGCTATACTCACGTGCATCGCGTCCCCCCGGAGTGTCCCTAATGCTCAAAGCAGCCATCGCCCTGATGCTGATCGCCACGGTTGCCAGCCTGTTCAGCGGCCTGTTTTTTCTGGTCAAGGACGAAAGCAATTCCAATCGCCTGGTCATCGCCCTGGCGATTCGAGTCAGCTTGGCCGTCGTCACCGTCGGCTTGATTGCCTGGGGCTTTTTCAGCGGCCAACTGGTGTCGCATGCTCCTTGGTAAAGAGCCGCCCTGATAACGGTTGCTTCAAAGTATGTAGACGAAGAAGAACAAGCCGATCCACACCACATCGACGAAGTGCCAGTACCAGCTCGCGGCCTCGAAGCCGAACTGATGCTCGTTGTCGAAATGCCCGCGCATGACGCGCATCAGCATCACGAACAAAATGATCGTGCCGATGGTGACGTGGGCGCCGTGGAACCCGGTGAGCATGAAGAACGTCGCGCCGTAGATCCCCGAGCCCAAGGTCAGGCCCAGCTCTTTATAGGCGTGGATGTATTCCTCGGCCTGGAAGCCCAGGAAGGCGCAACCCAGCAGCACGGTGATCGCCAGCCAGATTTTCAGCGCACCGCGATGACCTTTTTTCAGGGCATGGTGGGCGATGGTCACGGTGACGCTGGAGGTGACCAGCAGGATAGTGTTGAGCAGCGGCAGGCCCCAGGGACTGATCACGTCCTTGGGCGGTGGGAAGAGTTTCGGATCGGGGTTGTTCAGCAGCGGCCAGACGTACTCGAAGTTCGGCCAGAGCATCTCCGACAAGCCCTTGCTGCCTTCTCCGGCCAATCCCGGCGCCGAGATCGTGCGCACATAGAACAGCGCACCGAAGAAGGCGATGAAGAACATCACTTCGGAAAAGATGAACCAGCTCATGCCCCAGCGGAACGAGCGATCGAGCTGTGCGCTGTACAACCCGGCGCGGCTTTCCTTGATGACCGCGCCGAACCAGCCAAACAGCATGTAGGCCACCAGCAGGCCGCCGACGAAAAAGATCAGCGGGCCGTTGGAGTCCGGGCGGTCGGCTTTCAGGTCGTTGAACCAGGTTGCCAGGCCATACACCGTGACGAACATCCCGACCGTGGCGATGATCGGCCATTTGCTCTGGGCCGGAACGTAATAGTGTTCGTGAGTTGCCATTTATTGTTCTCCTTATCGGGCACGCTATCGCTCAGTGTTTACGGCCACCGGTGGATGACGGGCAGTGATGTCGAACAGCGTGTAGGACAGCGTCAGGTGCTTCACTTCCTTGGGCATGTCCCGGTCGACGATGAAGCGCATGGGCATTTCGATGCGTTCGCCGGGTTGCAGCACTTGCTGGGTAAAACAAAAACATTCGGTCTTGTGGAAATACGCCGCGGCGTTGCTCGGTGCGATGCTCGGTACCGCCTGGGCACTCATTGGCCGGTTGGTGGGGTTGTGGGCGACGAACACCATCTCGTTGACCGCCCCCGGCTGGACCACCAATTGATCGCCCTTGGGGTAGAAGTCCCAGACCATGTCCACGGAATTGGTCGACAGGAACTGCACCCGCACCTGCCGCGATTCGTCGACGGTCTGCTCGCCCTCGTACTGCCCGCCGGTCTTGCCGTTGATGCCGAACGCCTTGCACATCACGTCGTAGATCGGCACCAGGGCAAACCCGAAGATGAACATGGCCACCACCACCAGCAGCAGGCGGGTGACCAGTTTTTTCAGTGAAATCGAATCAGCCATGGCGTCCGGCCCTCATCGAAAACCCTAGGGTAGCGGTGTTCATTTCACTTCCGGCGGCGTGGTGAAGGTGTGATACGGCGCCGGCGACGGCACGCTCCACTCCAACCCTTCGGCGCCATCCCACGGCTTGGCCGGTGCCGGCTCGCCGCCACGGATGGTCTTGATCACGATGAACAGGAAGAAGATCTGCGTGGTGCCGAACATGAACGCGCCGATGGACGAGACCATGTTGAAGTCGGCGAACTGCAGGTTGTAGTCGGGGATCCGCCGGGGCATGCCCGCCAGGCCGACGAAGTGCATCGGGAAGAACGCCAGGTTCATGCCGACGAACGACAGCCAGAAATGCAGCTTGCCGAGGGTTTCGTCGTACATGTGGCCGGTCCATTTCGGCAGCCAGTAGTAGGCCGAGGCGAAGATCCCGAAGATCGCGCCAGGCACCAGCACGTAGTGGAAGTGCGCAACCACGAAGTAGGTGTCCTGGTACTGGAAGTCCGCCGGGGCGATGGCCAGCATCAGCCCGGAGAACCCGCCGATGGAAAACAGGATCACAAACGCCACGGCAAACAGCATCGGCGTCTCGAACGTCAGCGAGCCTTGCCACATGGTGCTCGCCCAGTTGAACACCTTCACCCCGGTAGGCACGGCGATCAGCAGGGTGGCGTACATGAAGAACAGCTCGCCCACCAGGGGGATGCCGACCACGAACATGTGGTGCGCCCAGACGATAAACGACAGGAACGCAATCGCGGCCGTCGCGTAGACCATCGAGGTGTAGCCGAACAGCGGCTTGCGGGAAAAGGCCGGGATGATCGAGCTGACGGCACCGAAAGCCGGCAGGATCATGATGTACACCTCGGGGTGGCCGAAGAACCAGAACACGTGCTGGAACAAGACCGGGTCACCACCACCGGCGGCACTGAAGAAACTGGTGCCGAAGTGGATGTCCATCAGCATCATCGTCACGCAACCGGCCAGCACTGGCATTACCGCGATCAGCAGGAATGCGGTGATCAGCCAGGTCCAGACGAACAGTGGCATCTTCATCAAGGTCATGCCTGGGGCACGCAGGTTGAGAATGGTGGCGACCACGTTGATCGCGCCCATGATCGAGCTGATGCCCATCAGGTGGATGGCAAAGATGAAGAACGTCACGCTTTCCGGCGCGTAGGTGGTGGACAGCGGGGCATAGAAGGTCCAGCCGAAGTTAGGCCCGCCGCCGGGGGTGAACAACGTCGACACCAGCATCAGGAACGCCGCCGGCAGCAACCAGAAACTGAAGTTGTTCATGCGCGGCAGGGCCATGTCCGGCGCGCCGATCATCAGCGGGATCATCCAGTTGGCCAGACCAACGAACGCCGGCATGACCGCGCCGAAGACCATCACCAAGCCGTGCATGGTGGTCATCTGGTTGAAGAACTCCGGCTGGACGATCTGCAGGCCAGGCTGGAACAGCTCGGCGCGGATCACCATGGCGAACGAGCCGCCCAACAGGAACATCGAGAACGCGAACCACAGGTACAGCGTGCCGATATCCTTGTGGTTGGTGGTCAGTACCCAGCGCATCAGGCCCTTGGCGGGGCCGTGGGCGTGGTCGGCACCGGCATGACCGTGGTCATCGATCACAGCACTCATGTCCTGTCTCCTTCGAACGAGTGGGCTGGACGGTGCGGGACGATGAGCCCCGACCGGTTACGGGAACAAACGTCAGGCCGGCTCATTGGCTGTCCGCCTGTTTGAGTTCCAGCACTTCTTTAGGCGTCACCATGTCGCCCTTGTTGTTGCCCCAGGCGTTGCGTTCATAGGTCACGACGGCGGCAATATCGACTTCCGACAACTGCTTGCCGAACGCCGCCATGGAGGTGCCGGGCTTGCCGTGGAAGACGATGTCCAGGTGATCCTTGATCGGCCCTGTGGCGATTTTCGAGCCCTTGAGCGCTGGGAACATCGGCGGCAGGCCCTGGCCTTCGGCCTGGTGACAGGCCACGCAGGTGGTGTGATAGACCTTGTCGCCACGCTCGACGAGTTCTTCGCGCGTCCATTCCTTGCTGGTCAGCTCCTTGAGCTGCGCGGCTTCGGCCTTGCGTTCGCCCAGCCATTTCTCGTAGTCGGGCTTGCTCTTGACCTCCACCACGATCGGCATGAACCCGTGGTCCTTGCCGCACAGTTCGGCGCATTGGCCGCGATACAGGCCGGGCTTGTCGACACGGGTCCAGGCTTCGTTGACGAACCCGGGAATGGCGTCGCGCTTGACCGCGAAGGCCGGCACCCACCAGGAGTGGATCACGTCGGCGGAGGTCACCAGAAAGCGCACCTTGGCATCGACCGGCAGCACCAGCGGCTTGTCGACTTCCAGCAGGTAATGCTCGCCCTTGGCGCTCTGGTTATGGATTTGTTCGGCGGGGGTCGCCAGGTTGCTGAAGAACTCGACGTCCTGGCCCAGGTATTTGTAATGCCACTTCCATTGATAGCCAGTGACCTGGATATCGATTTCCGACTCGCTGGAGTCGTACATCTTGATCAGGGTGGCGGTCGCCGGAACCGCCATGGCCACCAGGATCAGCAGGGGCACGATGGTCCAGAGGATTTCGACGCGGGTGTTTTCGTGGAAGTGCGCGGCATTCTGGCCGGTTGAGCGGCGGTGCATCATCATCGACCAGAACATGGCGCCGAAGACGATGACCCCGATGACCACACAAATCCAGAAGATGGTCATGTGCAGGTCGAATACTGCGTTGCTGATCTGTGTCGCTCCAGGCGCCATATTCACAGTCCAGGCCGCTTGTGCCTGACTGAAAATCGACCACAACAGGAGGCCCATCCATACGTGTGGATGTCGCGTCATTGCGGGTTCCCCTTATCGTTCTTGTTATCCCGTAGGCTTAACGCCTGCGGCAAGGGATCGGCTATTGCAGACTGCTTACTTGACTCGCCGCGCCTTGCTGCACTTGCAATCGGGTGTCATCAGCTAACTCCATTCCAACCCGAGTATAGACAGCACCTGCAACCTCGCAACGCGATGGCGTAAATCGTTTGAAACAGCCGGGGCTTGCGCTAGAGCCCACGAATGGAGAAGGATGCGAACCTGAGTGATGGCAAACCGATATAACAGCGACGCATCAAGGAAGGGGCAGTTATGAAAAATAGGTCTTAGGAGTCGATTTGCGCCAGCTAAGTTATGTCATTCCTATTTCATTGCCGTTGTTTCCTGGAGTTGTCATGAACACCGCCGCATTGCGCGAGCAGATCCAAAAAGCCCAACAACACGAGGCCGAGACCGGCCTGTTGAGCCGCCAACTGACGGCCCAGCTGCCGAGCCTGCACCGTGCCATCCAATTGCCGGACGCCGACGCCAATGACGTCTTGGCGCGGTTTGTCGCTGCCTACATCGAAGAAGTGCCCGACCTGCTGGACGCCGCCAATGACGTCGCCAAGGAGGCAGGTATCGAGTCGCAAATCAAACCCGTACTGAAAATTGCCGAACAGTACTTCCTCCAGCCGCCGACAATCATGGCCGGGCATGTCGGGCTCGACAGCCTGTTGGACGAAGCTTACCTGGCGCACCGGTTTGTCGAAGAGGTCAACGACCTGTACATCAAGCATTTCGGCCAGCCGCTGATTCCCTTGGACATGACGGTGGCCAATCTGATTGCGCACCAGTTGATTGGTGAGGCATTTGCCAACCAACTCGATGAGGTGGTGCATCACACGTTCGATGAGATGCTCAACGACGAGACGTTTGCATTGGAGTCGGTAGAAACCTACCGCGAGAAACTCAGCAGCCCGGAAACCGGCGCGGCCTGGAAGCGCTGGCCGTGCATGTCACGCCGCTTGGGCGTGGGTCTGGAGTTGGATCAGCCGGCGGCTTGATCCGTAGCGACAGCGAGAACCCTGGAAGCGAGCCAGCTCGCTTCCAGGGTTCTTGATGGAGATGTCAGGAAGCCGTTGCGCCCACCCCAACGGTTGTACGCAATCGTCCTTCCAGCCGGCGCTTGAGTCCGCGCGATTCAATCAACAGCTTCGAACCCTTGCTGGCATTCGCCCGGCCCCATTCCTCCAGCAATTCCAGGCACGAGTGGTCGATGTAGCTCAGGTTGTTGAGCGGCACATGCACGGTCGCGCCTTCCGGTACGGCATTCAGCACTTGGGTCAGCGCGGGTACCTTCAGGAAGGTTGCCGCGCCCACCAGGCGCAATTCCATCTCACCGTCCTGGGGCAGATCGATCAGGCTGATCTTCAGGCGCGAGGCTTTCCACGCCAGTTTCGCCAAGGTCAGGCCGAAACCGATCAGCACGCCGGTCAGCAGGTCGGTGAAGATGATTGCCAGCGCCGTCGCGGCGTAGGTAAACATCGGCATTCGCCCATAACGGCCCAGACTGCGAAACGCCTTGAGGTCCACCAGTTTGAAACCGGTGTACACCAACACGCCCGCCAGGCTCGCCACCGGAATGCTTTGCAGCACGCTGGACAACAGGAGCACGAAGAGCAGCAGCCACAGGCCGTGGAAGATCGTCGACATCCGCGTGGTTGCGCCGGCCTGCACGTTGGCGGAACTGCGCACAATCACACCCGTCATCGGCAGGGCGCCGAGCAAGCCACAGAGCATGTTGCCGATACCTTGGGCGGACAGTTCGCGGTCGAAATCGGCGCGCTCGCCGCTGTGCATTCGGTCCACGGCGGCGGCCGAGAGCAAGGTTTCGGCGCTGGCGATGAAAGCGACGGCGAACGCCGCGATCAGTACCGACGGGTCGGCCAGGTTCAGCAGATCGGCCGGGCGCAGCCAGTCGATGGCTTCGGCCATATTTTCTGGGACTTCCACGCGCTTGACCTGCAACGCCAGCAACAGGCTCGCAACCGTTGCCAGGCCGACGCCGAGCAGGGCGCCGGGAACGAAGCGCAAACTGTGCGGACGAAATTTTTCCCACAGCCACATCACGGCAATTGTCGAAAGACCGAGCAGACCCGCCTGCCAGCCGAACGACGGCAAAGCCTGGGCCACTGCCGCGGGGAACGCCGCCAGGTTATCCAGTCCCGAGGGCTTGGGCGCTGCGTCGAGCATCACATGGACCTGGGACAAAATGATCAGCACGCCGATACCGGCCAGCATGCCGTACACCACCGCAGGCGCGGTGACCCGGAACCAGCAACCGAGGCGAAAGCGTCCGGCCAATAGCTGCAGAAGACCGGCCAGCAGCAGGATCGGCCCGAGCATTGCCACGCCATGCTGGCGCACCAGCTCGAAGACCAACACCGCCAGGCCGGCGGCTGGACCGCTGACTTGCAGCTTCGACCCGGCCAGGAAACCGACCACCAGTCCACCGATGATGCCGGTGATCAGACCTTTGGCGGGCGGCAGCCCGGACGCGATAGCGATGCCCATGCACAAGGGCAGCGCCACCAGAAACACAACCACGGAAGCCAAGAGCTCCCGTGGCAGAACAGCTTTTAATTGAGCAGCACGCATGGCGACTCTCCCGAAGATTTCTTCAGGCATGGCGAGGCCCGCCCGCGAAAAAGCGGGAAGGCTCGAACCATGCAAGGATTTTTAGGAGCGCTTAGAAGCGCGCTTTGGGCGTCGCCACCGGTATCGGGTGGCTGCCATCGAGCGGCAGGAAACAGCCGCGATCCGCGTCGAAGGCTTTGATCTCGCTGGTCTCGATGTTGTACACCCAGCCATGGATGAACAACTGGCCGCTGGCCATGCGAGAAGCCACCGAGGGGTGCGTTCGCAAATGCTGCAACTGCGCGATCACGTTCTCTTCGGTGAGGATGGGCATGGTCTGCTTCTCATCACCGCACGGGCAGTTGTCGTGAACCATGGTCTTGGCCACTTCGGCGTGGCGCAGCCAGGCTTTTACCGTGGGCATTTTTTCCAGGGTGTCGGGGTTGAGCACCGCGCGCATGGCGCCGCAATCGGAATGGCCGCAGACGATGATGTGTTGCACACCGAGGGCCAGCACGGCGTATTCGATGGCGGTGGAAACGCCGCCGTTCATTTGCCCATAAGGTGGAACGACGTTGCCGACGTTACGGGTCACGAACAGGTCGCCGGGGGAGCTATGGGTAATCAGCTCGGGCACGATGCGCGAATCGGCGCACGTGATGAACATCGCCCGTGGTGTCTGGGCGGTGGCGAGTTTCTTGAAGAGTTCTTCCTGCTGGGGAAAGATCTCGTGATGGAAATGCAAAAAGCCGTCAACTATATGCTGCAGCGCTGCATCGGCGGTTTCCGCCTCGGGTTGGGCTGAAGCCGACGCAGCCAACGGCTGTTTATCCTTGTCACTCATAATTCATCCTCTTGACGGTTACGCCAGTGGCTGGTTAAAAAACATCCAGGTCGAGATGCCCGACCCGTCAGTCACTCGCTGAACAAGGTAGCCGCCGAAACTTAACTCAAACTGAATCGAAGGCTCTAAACCGTGTCTTACAAGGCATAAACAGGCCGTTCCGGCGCGTTTGTCCAGCCATGGCCAAAGATTCAATTTAACGCCAATTGCAGTTAAATCAATGACATCTGTCGGCCCGGCGGACAGAACGCATCGCAGTCAAGATTGTAGCTATCGCGTCGATCAAAGCTCAAACGCTTCAGCATTTTGCTGAAGCGCTGGGCCAACAGGTCGGCAAAAGGTCCCTCGCCGCGCATTCGCGCACCAAACCGGCTGTCGTACAGCTCACCGCCGCGGCTCTGGCGCACGAGGCTGAGCACGTGAGCGGCGCGTTGCGGATAGTGCGCCTGCAGCCACTCTTCAAACAGCGGCGCCACTTCCAGCGGCAGGCGCAACATGACGTAGGAGGCGGTCTGCGCGCCGGCGGCCCGGGCTTCGGTCAGCAGGCTTTCGATTTCGCTGTCATTGATCATCGGGATGATCGGCGCGCACAGCACGCCGACCGCAATGCCCGCTTCGCGCATCACTTTGATCGCCCGCAAGCGCGCCTTGGGTGCTGCCGCGCGCGGTTCGAGGATACGTTTGAGTTCATCGTCCAGGGTGGTGAGGCTGATCATCACCTTGACCAGGCGCTGTTGCGCCAGCTCGGTCAGTAGGTCCAAGTCCCGCAGGACCAGCGAACCTTTAGTGACGATGGTCACTGGATGCCGATAGCGCAGCAGCACCTCAAGGATCCGGCGGGTAATCCGTTGCTCGCGCTCGATCGGCTGGTAGGGGTCGGTGTTGGAGCCCAGGGCGATCGGTGCGCATTGATAGCCGCGCTTGGATAATTGTTCTTCCAGCACATCGGCGGCGTTGGTCTTGGCGATCAGCTTCGTTTCGAAATCGAGTCCGGGCGACATGTCCCAATAGGCATGGCTGGGCCGCGCGTAGCAATAAATACAGCCATGTTCGCAGCCACGGTAAGGATTGATCGAGCGGTCGAACGAAATGTCCGGCGAGGTATTGCGGGTGATGATGGTCTTCGCCGTTTCGATGCGCACCTCGGTGCCTTGGGTGGGCGGGACTTCCTGGTACCAACCGTCATCCTCAACCACCGAACGACTCGGGGCGAAGCGGTTATGCGGGTTGGTGGCGGTGCCGCGACCGCGGGGCGGTAGGGAGACGGACATGGGGATACTCCGAAAACTGTATGTGCATACAGTATTGCGAGAATCCGGTTTAGGCCAGTGCCATTCGGCAGGCCGCGCCCTCGGCCCCTGGCTGATTCACAGCGCGTTGACATCTTTCTCACAGGTCTTTAACCGGAGCGAGCCGAGACTGCAGCCTTTCCAAATTGCTGGTTAACGTCATGTCCAAGCGCTTCTCCGTGTTGATGCTCTGCCTGGCCTTGCTCGCGGTGGCCGACTCCGGGGCGCAAGCCGCCGATGGTGCGCAGAGGCCCGATGAATGGGCCCAGCCAGTGGCCGAGCGCTACCACCTGTTCCAGATGTCGCCCACGCTTTATCGCAGCGCCTTGCCGGACGGCGCTGCATTGCCCTTGCTGGCCAAATTCAACATCGGCACCGTCATTACATTCCTGCCCGACTCGGATGCCAACTGGTTGTCGACCTCTGGCATCCGGCAAGTGCAGTTGCCTTATCGCACCAATCACGTCGACGACAGCGACATCCTCAACGCCTTGCGCGCCGTCCAGGCCGCCGAGGCCAACGGCCCGGTGCTGATGCATTGCAAGCACGGCTCGGACCGCACCGGGTTGGTGGCCGCCATGTACAGGGTGGTCGTCCAGGGCTGGAGCAAGGAAGACGCCCTGGACGAAATGACCGAAGGCGGATTCGGCGACAGCCACCACTTCAAGGATGGCGTTCGGTATGTGATGCAGGCTGATGTGGATAAGCTTCGTCTCGCCTTGAAGAACGGCGATTGCAGCACCAGCGTCTTCGCGCTCTGCTCGTTGAAAAGCTGGGTGAACTCAACGACCACCGCACACCACCTCGACCCTCAGGAGCCCGCGCCGGCACGATGATCGGTCGCTTGCAGGAACGCGGCGATGGACTCGGACAGCGGCCGTGAATCGCCCCGTTCGAAGATCGCCTCGCGCAAGGCTTTGGCCGTCTGCCTATCGTATAGCCCGTTGCGTTTGAATCGCTTGAACACAATGTCGGCCAGCCGTTTCGACCAGGCATAGGCATAGATGCCGGCCGCATACCCCGTGACGATGTAATCCAGGCCGTTGGGCCAGCGTTCGTTTGCAAACACCGGTAGATGCCCGACTTGCGCGTTGACTTGATCAAATACCTGCTGGGCCGTTCGCCCGTCGCCATGGCTGCGGTGCAGCTCCATGTCGAATAAGGCATCGCGCAAGAACGCAGCCGTGTCCCAACTGGTCTGCATGCCGAGATATGCCAGCAACTGATCGGCGATCGTCTCTGGCAGGGGCGCGCCAGTTTGGTAATGCCTGGACAACCGAACCAGGCATTCCTTGGAGAAACACCATTGTTCGAACAATACGCCAGCAAATTCGGCGGCATCCCGGGACAGTTCGGAAATGCCCGACACCGCACGGTACTCGACCAGGCTCAACACATGGTGCAAGCAATGGCCCAGTTCGTGAAAAAGCACTCGCAGTTGACGATGGTCCAGCAGCACGGGGCTGTCACCAGGAACACGCGGCAACCAGCCGTGCAGCGTGGCAATCGGATAGCGGGGCCGTCCCTCGGCGGTGATGCGGCGGTTTCGCAGGGTGCTGGTGTTGGGGAAGCTATCCTGGTTGGCGTCCTCGAACGGATCGAAATATAGGTAGCCGAGGATCTCGCCCCGTTCGCGAACCTCAAGAAGGCGCACCTGCGGATGCCAAGTAGCCACGTCCCGACGTTCGATGATGTCCACGCCGAACAGGTCCTTTGCCATCAGCAATAGCTGTGAAAATGTCGACTCCAACTCAAACCAGGCGCTGACGGTCTGTTCCGAGACGCCCGTCATTCGATGGCGGAGTTTTTGCGCCAGATATCGATAATTCCAGGGCTGCAGCCCGCTGAAACCTTGGGTTTCAGCAAATGCCTGCAACTGCGCGGCGTCTTCGATAAACACGCTTTCCTGCTGTTGCAGCATGCCTTGCAGGAATGCTTGGACCTCTTCCGGCGACCGAGCCTGTTCCGGTTCTAGCGCCAACTGAGCGTAATTCGAATAGCCCAGCAGGGTGGCCAACTCATGACGATCCCTGAGCAACTGCCACAGCACATCGCCGTTGTCGTACACGCCGGCATGTGGCCCTTGATCGGACGCGCGCGTGCTGTAGGCGACATATACCTGCTTGCGCAGCACGGCATCGTCCGCGTAACGCATGACGATGCGAAACGATTCCTCATTGAGGGTCAGCAACCATCCCGTGCGCCCCTGTTCACGAGCCTGCTCGGCCATTCGCTGCCTGAAGGAAAGCGGCAGGCCACTCAATCGGGCTTGATCATCGAATGTTCGGTTCCAGGCTTTGTTGGCCTCATGCAAATGTTCCAGGAACAGGCTACGGGCGCCTTGGATGCGCAGTTGCAAGTCCTTCAGGGCCGGCTGCGAATCGGACCCCAGTCCGTCGCGGCGAAACTGCCTGAGGATCTTTTCCAGGGTTCTCGTTCTCACCGAGGAGAAATGCTTGGCGATCTCGCTGTCCGCCAAGCGTTGATAGAGCTGAAACAGCTCGGCGTTCTGCCTCAACGACCGCTTGAACTGCTGCAAGCGTGGGGTGCAGTCGAGCGAAACCTGTTCCCAGGCTTCTTCGGTCCTGGTGGTAGCCAAGCGCTCCAGCACATAACCAAATCCCTTGAGTCGCGCATGAATTTCATCCATGGCCAGCACCAAATCGTCCCACGTGGGGAAGGGTGCTTGGGTCTTGATGATCTCGGCGACTTTGGCGCGGCTCTCGGTGATTATCTGATCGAGGGCCGGGGAAAAGTGTTCGGCTTGAATCTTAGAAAAAGGCGGCAGGTCATGGCGCTGTAACAGCGGGTTTTCGGTGGGGTGCATGGAGACTTCCTGTCAGTCTGAACGTGTCGGACCAGTCTGAAGAGGAAGGGGGTTGATGCGGCGGTATATAAGTATCGCTTCCGGGCCAGGCGGCCCGGAAGGTGATGCCGAAGATTTCAGTCGGTTTTTTTCTTCAACTTGGGGTTTGGGAAAAACTGTACCGCCTGGACCTTCACGTCAGGTGTCTTCAGCGCCGAGGTGTTGACCCGGGTGCCCAATTCCTTGGGCACCGACAGGCCTTGCTCGTTGAGTGTGTCGGAATAACCGCAGGCGACACATTCACGGTGCGGCACGCCATCTTCGTTCCACATCATCAGCTTGTCCGGCTCGCTGCATGCCGGGCAGACCGCCCCGGCGATAAAGCGTCGTTTGGTAATCACAGGCCCCTCGCTCATGCTGCCGCGTCCTCGCTCAGGCCGCTATGGCGCAAGAGTGCGTCAATCGACGGCTCACGGCCACGGAAGTCGACGAACAGCACCATCGGCTCCTGGGAGCCGCCACGGGCCAGGATTGCCTCGCGGAAGGCGCGACCGGTGTCGGCGTTGAGCACGCCGTCTTCCTCGAATTTGGAGAAGGCATCGGCCGACAGCACTTCTGCCCACTTGTAGCTGTAGTAACCCGCCGCGTAGCCGCCGGCGAAGATATGCGCAAAGCTGTTCGGAAAGCGGTTGTAGGCCGGTGGGCGCATCACCGACACCTCGTCGCGCACGCCTTCGAGCACTTGCAGCACGCTGCGGCCGTCGCCGTGGGTGGCATGCAGCTCGAAGTCGAACAACGAGAACTCCAACTGGCGGACCATCATCAGGCCCGATTGGAAGTTTTTCGCCGCGAGCATTTTCTCCAGCAGGTCCTGGGGCAGCGGTTCGCCGGTTTCATAATGGCCGGAAATCAGCGCCAGGCCTTCGGGCTCCCAGCACCAGTTTTCCATGAACTGACTTGGCAGCTCGACGGCGTCCCAGGCGACGCCGTTGATGCCGGACACGCCGGCATGTTCGACGCGGGTCAGCAGATGGTGCAGGCCATGGCCGAACTCGTGGAACAGGGTGGTGACTTCGTCATGGGTCAACAGCGCCGGCTTGCCGCTGTCAGCCGGGGTGAAGTTGCACACCAGGTTGGCAACGGGGCTTTGCAGGACGCCCTCGAAGGTACGACGACGGTCGCGGGCACCGTCCATCCAGGCACCGCCACGCTTGTTGGCGCGGGCGTAGAGGTCGAAGAAGAAGCGACCAACGTGCTGGCCGTTCTCCTTGATTTCAAACAGGCGCACGTCCGGGTGCCAGCTGTCGAAGCCTTTCAACTCGGCGATCTCGATGCCATAGAGGCGCTGGACGATGGCGAACAGGCCGCTCAACACCTTGTCGATCGGGAAGTAGGCGCGCAGGGCTTCCTGGGCCACGCTGTAACGCTGCTGGCGGAGTTTTTCACCGTAGAAACCGCTGTCCCAGCTTTGCAGGTCGGGGCAGCCCTGCTCGGCGGCATAGGCTTTGAGCTGTTCCAGGTCCAGGGCGGCGAACGGCTTGCTGCGCTTGGCCAGGTCGCGCAGGAAGCTGAGCACCTGATCGCTGGATTCGGCCATTTTGGTTGCCAGGCTCAGTTCTGCGAAGTTGGCAAAACCCAGCAGCTTGGCCAGTTCCTGGCGCAGGTCGAGGATCTGCTCCATCACCGGGCCGTTGTCGTTCTGGCCAGCATTCGGGCCTTGGTCTGAGGCACGGGTGCAGTAGGCCGCATAGACTTCTTCGCGCAGGGCGCGGTCTTCGGCGTAGGTCATCACCGCGTAATAGCTGGGGAATTCCAAGTTGATCAGCCAGCCGTCCAGCCCTTTGGCCTGGGCCGCGGCGGCCATTTGCGCCTTGGCCGAGTCGGTCAGGCCGGCGAGGGCGGCTTCGTCTGTGACGTGCTTGGTCCAAGCCTGGGTCGCGTCCAGCAGTTGGTTGGAGAAGCGGCTGCCCAGCTCGGACAGTTTGCTCTGCACTTCGGCGTAGCGCTTCTGCTGCTCGGGCGGCAGGTCGATACCCGACAGGCGGAAGTCGCGCAGGGAGTGTTCCAGGATGGTTTTCTGCGCCACATCAAAACCGGCCGCCTCGGGGCTGTTCGCCAGGGCTTCGAACGCCTGGAACAGCTCGCGGTTCTGGCCCAGCTCGGTGGAGTAGGCACTTAGCGCCGGCAGGCAAGCCTCGTAGGCTTCACGCAATTCCGGGCTGTTGCGCACGGCGTTCAGGTGACTGACCGGGCTCCAGGCAGCGCCCAGGCGATCATTGAGCTCGTCCATCGCCAATACCAGGCTGGCCCAGGTAGGCTGCTGGACTTGGGTCTTGAGGATTTCGGCGATGGCGGCACGGTTGTCAGCCAGAATCTGCTCGATGGCCGGTTGCACGTGTTCGGCACGGATCGCCGAGAATGGTGGCAGGTCGTAGGGCTGCAAAAGAGGGTTGTTCACGCTCACGGTTGACACCTTGGCTGGAAGAAACATGCGCCCATCTTAATTACAATCGACGTTCACCGCAGCTAGCAGCGCCTATCACCGGATAAGAGAGAGCCTATCGTGACCCTTCGCACGTACCAGAACCACAGCCCGCGGCTTGCCCGTGGGGCTTTTGTCGACAGCACCGCGGTGGTGATCGGCGACGTCGAAATCGGCGAAGACAGCTCCGTCTGGCCGCTGACGGTCATTCGCGGCGACATGCACCGCATCCGCATCGGCGCCCGCACCAGTGTCCAGGACGGCTGCGTGCTGCACATCACCCACGCCGGTCCGTTCAACCCCGATGGATTCCCGTTGCTGATTGGCGACGACGTGACCATCGCCCACAAGGTCATGCTCCATGGCTGCTCCGTCGGCAGCCGGATCCTCATCGGCATGGGCAGCATCGTCATGGACGGCGCCGTGGTCGAGGATGACGTGATCATTGGCGCCGGCAGCCTCGTGCCGCCGGGCAAACGCCTGGAAAGCGGCTTCCTTTATGTCGGCAGCCCGGTGAAGCAGGTCCGGCCGCTGACCGATAAGGAGCGGGCCTTTTTCACCTACAGCGCGGCGAACTACGTAAAACTCAAGGATCTGCATCTGGCCGAAGGCTACGACCAGCCCTGAACCGTCCCGCCATTGCCCAGGATTTTTCATGCACTACCAAACCGTACTGTTCGACCTCGACGGCACCCTCACCGACCCACGGGAAGGCATCACTCGTTCGATCCAGTTCGCCTTGAGCAAACTGGGCATCGATGAGCCCGACCTGACCCGCCTCGAACACTTCATCGGTCCGCCGCTGTTGCAGGCGTTCATGCAGTTTTATGACTTCGACGAAGCGAAGGCCTGGGAAGCGGTGAACTTCTATCGTGAACGCTTCAAGGTCACCGGCCTTTACGAGAACCGCGTCTTCGATGGAGTGCTGCCCCTGCTGGAAACCCTCGGCGGCCAGGGTCGGCAGCTGTACATCGCCACCTCCAAACCCTGGGTCTTCGCCCGGGAAATCGCCCGCCATTTCGACTTCGCCCGACACTTCAAGGTGATCTACGGCAGCGAACTGGACGGCACCCGAACCAATAAAGTCGAGCTTATCGCTCACCTGATGGCCGAAGAAAACCTCGACCCGAGCAACACCCTGATGATCGGCGACCGCAAACACGACCTGATCGGCGCCCGCAGCAACGGCCTGGACGCGGCGGCGGTGGGGTATGGGTTTGGCAGTTTCGAAGAGCTGAGCGCTGAAAACCCGGTGCATCATTTCCAGACGCTGGATGAGTTGCACCGGGCGTTTTTGCGGGGGTGACGGTGTGGCGATTAGCGTGGGTCGACGTTATCCAGCACACGGCTGGCCAGCATTGAACTCAGTTCGATCAGTTGCTGAATGCCGAGGGCAATGTGGCGGCGGGGGCCTTCCAGGTCGAAGGCCAGGTTGCTGATCATCGCGTCGGCGGATGCCAGGTTTTCGCTGAGGTTGGCGAGCAGGCATTCGTTGTCGGCTTTTTTTGACACGGTGAAGAGCGGGTCCGGTTTGGATGCATCTTCGGACTTTTCCGGTTTGGGTAGCAGGTAGTGATCCAAGACGCGTTTGGTGGTTTCGTCGTGCTTTTTGGCTTTGGATTTGGTTTGCGCGGAGTTGTCCGTTTCCGGAGGGTTTGGAGTTATTTTGAACATAAGCTGGAATCCTTGAGTTGGGCCGCGACCCTTTCCCTACTAAAAGAAGGGTGGCGGCTGTACGCAGGTTAGTAGACCGGGGATTCCAGCATTGCCGGCGCGCCGAAGCGCCCTGCGCACAGCCACCATCAAGGACAGGAATTGGAACACCTGCCTGAGTGGATAGCTCGTGCATCTTGCGGAAAACCTCGGGCTACTAAACCCGACCACTGGTGGGCAGTGGCAGGAAGACGATAGGCCCCGGGGGCAAGGCGCACAAGCCAGCGGATTCTGGCGTAGTTGTAGGCAATGGCGCAAGGATGCGTAGCTTGGTGGAGGCGTTGCGGAGGGAGAATAAACAAGCCTTCGTAATGCCTAGGATTTGGGGCGAGGAAGCGTGCTCTCGCTCAATGGCGCAGCGGTTTTTCTGTAGGAATGCGCCGGCCTTTTTGGGGCGGCTTCGCCACCCAGCGGGAGCAAGCTCCCTCGCCACGAGATCTGTGTTTCGGATCAGGCCCTGTGGTGTTGGCTCGATCGGCATTTCGCCCTTTGGACAGCTGTCAAAGCTTGTCCAAGCTAGAAACCGTGGTGGTGTAGAAGGCCACGCCCGATTTGTCGATGACCTTGATTCTGCCGCCTTCTTCCTTGAGGTCTTTGAGGTACGGACCGAACGCTATTTCGTCGGGTGCGGTTCGCAGAATTTCTTTATCGAGTACTGCTGTGTCTTTCCTCAAGACCTTAAGGTTCATGAGGAAGCAGTCGATGGTTAACTGGCACTCCAGGGCGCAGACATAGTCAGACCCTTTTATTTTTTTCTGCTTGAAAGTCCACTCGTTTTTATAGTGGTTGCGGCGGAACTCATCCATTGCGTTTTTCAGCAAATCAAGGGGCAAGGCAATGTGTGGGCGGCATTTTTCCAGGCCTTCCAGCAACAGTTGTATAAAGAGCTCATTGAGCTCGTTGACCGATGTGCATTTTTTATACTGTTCGGTATCCAGGCTGACATTGACGATGAGCGCGCCGCTGGAGTTTACATAGGGCTCGTCGACGGCTTGGCGCGTGCCGACAAAGCAGATTTTCTTGAAGTTCGGCGTTTCGAATTTTTCTGCACTCAGGTGGCGCTCAAGAAAATTGCAGATCGAGCGGCTTTGGTCGCGAAACGGATGAATAATTTCGTCGCTGAATTCGCCCAAGTCGGGGTACAGGTAGATTTCTTTTAAGATCATGGTCTTGAATGCCTTAAAGCCCGCTCACGCCGCCGGTCTATCGAAGCGGCACAGGTAAGCGGCGGGTTAACGGCCTTAGGCTCTCACGGTCCGTCCAAAGCCCTGGGAAGACTTCGAACTTCAGATCGTCGCGGTTAACGCCAGTATCGAAATAGCGGCACAACCTGTCGCTCAAGTCTTCATCCCCCCACATATTGGTGAGCTCGTATTTCTCAATGACGTCGCGGTTTTTCGAAAGCGTCAGATCTTCTTTCAGTGCGGGCACCAAGCTGTAATCGGCAGCGCAATCTGTGCCGATATCGATCAGGTCGGCGCCCCGAAACGGGAAACCACCTTCGAAGTTGACGTGTGGCCTGAGCCAATAACGTTCATGGTCTGACAGGATCAAGGAGGTTGTGCAGGTTAGTTTTTCCACCGCCAGCCGTTGGGTAATCACTTTCCCTACGAAGCCGCTGAATAAAATCATGCTGTTATCCAGTACGAGGTCGGGCCAGGTGCCATCCTCGCTTTTCACGTCGTAAAAACGCATGACTGAATGCTTGGTCATTTGACCCAAGGTGTATAAATCGTCTCGCAGTTTGAGGCTGACTAGATCGCCTTCCTTCAAGGTGATGCGCTTGGCCATGGGTTCACTCCATTCCGAATATATTGATGATGCTCACGAGCACCGGCCTGCCCGTGCTCCTCGACCTTTGCTGGCCCCTTTGGCGGCGGCTTTGGCTATGGCTTTATTTGCCGCTTTGATACGTTTATCCAGCGCCTTGCCTGCCGGTGTCTTGGACAGATGTTTATCCGCCGCCGCCAGGTATTTGTCCCTTCGGGCATTGCCTTTGCCGACTGGGTTCTGCGCGTTGGCGGTGCCGTCTTTTCCACCCAAGCCTTCATAAACGCGTTGCTCGAGTCCTCGGGTAGTGTCCTTGCCGTCCTGTCCGTAGGCGGTATGCAGGACTTGAGGTGCCTGGCCACCAAAGCGGTCAAAGTTTGATCCATAGCGATAGTTCAGCACGTCTGAACCTACCTGCTTGCCTTGCATGCTGGCATAGCCTACGTAGGGTTTTCCTGTCGCCTTATCGACGCCCAAGTAGGTGATGTGGGTCGCTGTGGTCGGACTGCCCGCCAGCCCCCATGCGTCACTCCAGCCCATTGGGTTAGGGCCATACTGATAGAGATTCAGGCCCCCAGCGAGTCCTATGGGGTCCGGCGTAATAAACCGACCGATGTCAGGGTCGTAAAATCTGAACGTGTTGTAGTGCAACCCGGTTTCCCGGTCCAGGTATTGTCCCAGGAACCTCAGGTTCTGTTCTTCGATGTAGTAAGGCTCGCGAATTTCTTCGGCGGTATTACCCCAAACGTAATAGCTGGCCTGCCAGACGCGGCGCCCGTCCTGTTCGGTCAATTCTTGCGGCAACCCGTTGGGGTCGTTGTGGTAGTACCTGACCTTTTGCAGGGCCCCAATGCCATCTACGCGTGCCAGCGGCTCATAGCTTTCATCTTCGTAGAGGTACAGGCTGGTCTGGCTATTGCGGTGTTCCTGGACCAGTTGCAAACCGTCCCAGACAAAGCGAGTGGTGCCTAATGGATAGCCATGGCTGTCTCGCTCGGTTTTTTCAATGCGACGACCTAACGGGTCATAGCTCATCGTGACGATGGTTTCGCGGGCGGCATGCTGGTTTCGTACTTCGATCACTCTGCTTTCAGCGTCGTACTTGAATCGTTGAACCCCTCGGCTAGCACTGCGTTTTTCGATCAGTCGACCGAAGCCGTCATACCGATAACGTTTGTCTCGGTAGGTCAATAATTTGTTATGCACGACCAGGCCGGCACTGGGTTGCGGGCCGTCCAACAGGTTGGCTGCCGCATCATAGGCAAAAGCTTCATGCTGCCCTTGAGCGATGTTTTGGCTGGCAATGATTCGATCGGTGGCGTCGTAGTGAAACAGTTGTCGAGACGTAGCACCTTTTTTTTGTTCGAGGCGGCTTATCAGGTTGTCGCCAGGGTCGAATTCGAAATGTGTTTGCCCCGTTCCAGGCAATGACCGTGGCTGGCTGTTTGAACGTCGAACGCGTGAACGCAAGCGCCCTCCACGATCATATTCAGTCCTGGTATTGATCTGACCCTGGGTGCGAAGGACCTCACGATGCAACCGATCACGCTCGAAGTCGCAGACGACCTGGCCGTCGAGGTTGATCTGGTGCAGGTGGCCGCTGCCGTAATACAGGCGGTTGATCCAGCGGCCATCAGCCAGTTGGGTCTGGATGAGATTGCCGAGTTCGTCGTAGCGATGTTTCAAGCTGCCGGCTGAGCTTTGCTCTTCGAGTGGCTGGCCCACGGCGTCATAGAGGTAAGCCAGCTTCTGTTCGTGGCCCTGGGTATCCCTGAACGTAATTGCGATGAGTCGGTCCAGCGGATCGTAGGTGTATTCGGTGCGGCCATCATCTGTAATCTTGGCAACCAGACGCCCCACGGCGTCACGCTCCAGACAATGAATAATGGGTGCTTGCGGTGTTTGCGGGACGACACCGAGCCCGTCACCATATTGCGCAGGCAGCGAGGTGACGCGGGTAATGCTGTTGAGTACATCGTAGTCATAACGATGGGCGCTCCCATCAAGATCCGTCTGCTCGACCAGACGATCATTAGCATCCCAGGCAAACCGATAACGCTCGCCGTTCTCGTTGGTCAGCGATTGCAGTCGTGCGTAGTGGTCATAGCTGAACTGCACGTTGCGACCGTGGGCATCCGTTCGCTGGTGAATTCGGCCGCGAGGGCTGTACTGATAATGGGTGGTATGGCCAGACGGATTGGTATGCGCCGTCAGTTGCCCGCAGAGATTGCGCTGAAAATGCTCGATACGACCATCGGGCAACTGGCGGCTGAGGATTCTGCCCATGGTGTCGTAGGTGAAGGTTATCCGTTCGCCAAGCGGATCGGTAATGACCTGTAAATAACCCCGCTGGTCATAACTGAAACGCGTCGGATAACCCGAGCAGTCCACGTGTTCCACCAATTGGCCGAACGGGTTCCAGCGTAGCTTCTTGCTTTTGCCGGTGGCGTCGATGATTTCCACGACCTGGCCGTGGGCGTCGTAGCGGTAGCGGGTGATGTGGCCCAGCGGGTTGGTTTGCGCCGTGCAGTTGCCGCGTTGATCGTAGCGGTACTTCCAGCTTTGGCCGGCGGCGTCGGTGTCCACCAGCGGCAGGGCCCAGTGTTCGAGCCAGAGGGTGGATTCGCTGCGGCCCAACGGGTCGGTTTCGCTGATCAGGTTGCCGGCGTCGTCGTAGCTGAATTGATACTGGCCGCCCTGTGGATCGGTGGCGCTGAGCAACTGGCGCTCATCGTTCCATTCGAACAACCAGGTCTGGCCGAGGTTGTCGCTGTACTGGGTGATCTGGTGCTGGCTGTTCCAGTACCGAATGCTGACCCGTTGCAGGCTGTCGCTGATGCGGGTGATGCCAGCCTTGAGGTCATAGTCGAACTGGTAGGCGTCGCCTTCGTCGGTCCAGTGCCGGACCACGCGCCATTCCTGGTCGTCGATCAAGGCCCATTCGTAAAAGCAATGCAGGCCGGTGGGCAACTGGTGCTCGACCATTCGTTGCCCGGCGTCGTAGCTGAAGCGCCGTTGCACCTGGCCGGTGGCGTCGCTCACTTCGGCGAGGGTGTTCGCCGCGTCGTAGGCGTAGCTGACCAGCACTTCGCGGGATTGGTCGGGGTAGAGGCGCTCGATGTGGGCGACGCGTTCGCCTTCGCGGATCAGCTCGACCTGCACCAGGTCGAAGGTGTCGCGCAGTCGCACCAGGCGTCCGGCGTCGTCGTAGTCGAGGTGGATGCGGTTGTCGTTGCGGTCGCCCAGTTGGCTCAGCCGCAAATGTGATGGGTTGGCTGGCGAAGGTTCGAACAAACGGTAAAGGCCGTCTTCGCTCTCGATCAACAGTTGCCCGTTCACATGACGGCGCACGGCCAGGCCTTCGCCGGCGCTAAACACCGCGCCGCCCAAGGGGATGGAGCCCATGTCGATGGGCCTGCCCTGTTCGTCGGTATAGATCAGGGTTTCGCCGCCCTCGGGGTGGGGCAGGATTTCCACTTGGACTTCGTAGGCGACGCTCCAGCCGGCGCCGAACAAACTGTCGCGGCGTTCGTCGCGGCTGTTGTACACGCGCTGCCAATCGATGGGCAGGATGCCGGGCAAGACGAAATCCAGCTCCTCGTCACCGCCCAGCACTTTGGCGCCGGTGGCGGCGTGCACCGGGTTCGACGAACCCATGGCCGCATTGGCGGCCGCGTTCGCCGCGCTGCTGGCGGCCATGGACACCGCGCCGCCCACCAACATGCACGGCAGCTTGCTGAAGAACTTGCCTTTGCCGCCCTTGAGCATCAGCAGCGCGGTGACCGCCAGGCCGACGCCCGGCGTCTTGCCGCTGCGAATCTCGCGCACCACCACCGAACCACCGCCAATGGTCACGTCAGGGGAAATCAGCCCGGACGACACCACCGTCGCATCGCAGGTGCTGCGGTCACCGCTGCGCACGGCGGGCTGGCTGTTGATGGTGACTTTGTCCGAGCCTTCGGCCATGAACTGCGGTGGCATCGGCGGGTGCTTCATGCAGATGACCAAGTCTTCCGGCTTGGGCACGGCGCCAGGGGCGGGCGAGGCAACGGTGGGGCGCCACATCTGCGAGAAAAAATTCCCGGCCATGTCCAGGTAGCTGGGTTCTTCTTCAGGCTCGGGGGCCTCCAGCTCCGTACCGGCGGGGGCAACGTGGGACTCAATCGCTCCGGCGGCGCGAGCGGCGGGGATGTTGTTGGTGAGGGTGTCGGTGGAGCCGGTAAGAATGTTGGCCTGCACCGTGGGCGGAAAGAGGGCGTTGCCGATGCCCTCGCATATATTACTCAGGCCCTTGTCGGCCCCGGTCTTGCTCATGGCCAGGCCGACAATCGTGCCCACCACCAAGCCGAGGACGAAGCAACCCAGCCCGCCGGTGACCACGGTAATACCCGTGGCCGCCACTACGGCAGCCGTCGCCACGGCCGTGATTGCAATGTTCGCCGCCACTTCCAGCACGCCGCCGAGGATGTCGGCCATCATCGAGGTGTGGTTCAACGCATCGCCCAGTCGGGCGGCCCAGAGTGCGTCAGACATGCACGTTGCTCATCCGGCCGGAGCGTCGAAAATCAGCGAACCCTTGATCGTCGCCCAATGTGCCGCCTCAGCATCCCCCAGCTTCTCGGCCTTCACGTAACTCAAGGCAAGCATCTTGCGAGTACCTGGCAGTACCAGCGCCAATTGAAACTGGAAGACCTTTTCGTTGCCCTTGTTGAACTGGCTGCGCAGTTCGATGGCTTCGACTTCCTGATTGGCCCCCACACGCAACGTGGCGCCTGGTTGGCAGCGCAGGTCCTGGACTTGTTTTTCCAGGCGCTTGAGCTGGTCATCCAGGTTGCTTTGCAAGGTTTCACCCTCGGCCAACAGGCTGCGGCTGACGATCAAGGACGTACCCAATTCGGGGAACTTGAGGATGTTGATCGAGGCGTCCAGCAGTTCGCTGGGCGGTAGCTGGAGCTGGAATTCGTTGAGACGGTAAGTCATGGGGCATATATCTCGTGGTTAGCCCTTGGGCGGCGGGAACGCGGCGGCGACGTTGGCGTCGATGCTTGCCTTGACGCCCTGGCCGTCCGGGGTGGCGCCGGGACCGCCGCCGTTGTTCAGGTGCAGCACGCCGCCGGTGTTGAACTCGGCATCGCCGCTGGCATAGAAGCTGATTTGCACGCCGGTCAGGTTGATCTGGCCGCTGGCGTTGAGCTCCAAGATGCTTTCTCCGCAGACCAGGCGCAGGTTCTCGCCCACTTCGATGACGTAGCTCTGGCTGATGCTGTCGGTCTTGCGCTGGCCCACGGACAGGATGTCCTCCTGCTTGACGATACGCAGCCGGTTGTTGCCGATGGTCACCGTCTCGTTGTGGCCGATGCTTTTGTTGCGGTCGTGGCCCACCGAATGGCTTTCATCCACCTCGACCACGATGTCCTGGTTGCGCTCGGCATGGATGTACAACTGCTCTGCGCCTTTTTTGTCTTCCATGCGGATTTCGTTGAAGTTCGCCGGCGTACCGCCCTTGCTGGAACGACTTTTCATACCGCTCTGGGTGGCGTTTTCCGGCAGGTCGTAGGGCACGGTCTGCTCGGCGTTGTAGACGCGGCCGGTGATGATCGGCCGGTCCGGGTCGCCTTCGAGGAAGCTGACGATGACTTCCTGGCCGATGCGCGGAATCTGCATCGAACCCCAGTTTTTACCCGCCCAGGATTGCGACACGCGGATCCAGCAGGAGCTGTTTTCGTTGGACTGGTCGTGACGGTCCCAATAGAAATGCACCTTCACCCTGCCGAACTGATCGGTCCAGATTTCCTCGCCCTTGGGGCCGACCACCAAGGCGGTTTGCGGTCCCTTGACGATGGGGCGGTGGGTAATCGCCATCGGGCGAAAGCTTTGCTGGGCGTCGATGCAGGTCAGGCTGCTTTCGAATTGCGCCGAAGGCGCGCCGACACCGGATTCACCGCTCTCCTGGGAGACGTAGTAACGCGCGCCGACGATCAGGTATTCGCGATTCTGGTCCTGGCGAGTGAAGCCGGTGAGGCTGAACAGGTGCCCCGAACCCAGGCCGCGGGCGTTGCCCGCCAGCTCGACCTGCTCATGCAGGGTCTGCAAGGCTTCGATGCGGGTGCGCGCATAATGTTCGCCATCTTCGCTTTGCACGTAGGTGCCGGGGTAGTCATACAGCGGATAGTCACCGGCGGCATGCGGGCGCGGCATGGCCGAGCGCACATCGATGCGGGCGCTGGGGCGCTGGAAGTCGTAGTCGTTAAGCTCCAGCGAGCCGGGCTGGACTTCCTGGGCCAGGTGCCAGTCGTGAATATGATCGCGTTCGCGCTGCTGCTCGTTCTTCGGATAATAAGGCACCGAACCGTAGCCGGGCACGGTGGTGTGCGCGCCATAGGCGTCGGCCAGCACCAGCACATGGCGACCCTGCTCGTGGCGGAAGAAGTAGTAGATGCCTTCCTGTTCCATCAGGCGACTGACGAAATCGAAGCTGGTCTCGCGGTACTGGACGCAGTATTCCCACTCGCGATACGGGCGGCTGAGGGCGTCTTCAAAGTCCGAGAAACCGAGGTCGCGGAACACCTGCTTGATGATCTGCGGGATGGTCAGGTTCTGGAAAATCCGGCAGTCGGAGGTGCGCGTCAGCAGCCACAGCCATGGTCGCAGCGTGGCCTGGTAGCTGGCGAACTGGCCTTGGTCGATGTTTTGGCTGAAGCGCGCAACGATGCCGTGGAAATGCCGCTCACCACCGCCGTCCAGTTGAACGCTCACGCACATGGGCTTGCCGAGCACCTGGTTGAGATCGATGGCGTTGTCCAGCGAGTGCAGCTGCAACTCATAGTTGAACAGCCGCCCCAGCTCTTCGCCGCCACCCATGTCCTTGAGCAACAGCACCTCGGGTCCCAGGGGGCTGGTGATTTTTGCCAGGCGTGAGGCTTGGTTGAATAACATCGAGTGTCCCGTGCAAGTTGTATTAGCTGACGGCGCCGAGTTCCATGTGGGCGCAAGCGCGCGCCCACATGGTTATCGCGTTCCTGCAGGTCAGGCCGCGTCGCTGAAATCGTATTGCAATTCATTGTCCCGAGCGCTGATACGTACGCCGGCCAAGGCTTTCCCTTCAAGCATGCGGGTCAGGAACTCGCGGCTCATGTCCGGCAACAGGCTGTTGGTCAGGATGGTGTCGATCATGCGCCCGCCGCTTTCGGTTTCGGTGCAGCGCGAGACGATCAGGTCGATTACCGCGTCGTCGTAGTCGAAGGCCACTTTGTGAGTGCTCTCCACACGCTTCTTGATGCGGTTGAGTTGCAGGCGGGTGATCGCCTTGAGCATCTCGTCGCTGAGCGGGTAGTACGGAATCGTCACCAGGCGTCCGAGCAATGCCGGCGGGAAAATCTCCAGCAGCGGCTGGCGCAGGGCCTTGGCGATTTCTTCCGGCTCGGGCACGTTCCGCGGGTCCTTGCAGACCTGGGCAATCAACTCGGTGCCGGCGTTGGTGGTCAGCAGGATCAAGGTGTTCTTGAAGTCGATCACCCGGCCTTCGCCGTCCTCCATCACGCCTTTGTCGAACACTTGGAAGAAAATCTCGTGGACGTCCGGGTGAGCTTTTTCCACCTCGTCCAGCAGCACCACGCTGTACGGTTTGCGCCGCACGGCTTCGGTCAGCACGCCGCCTTCGCCGTAGCCGATGTAACCCGGTGGCGCGCCCTTGAGGGTGGATACGGTGTGGGCTTCCTGGAACTCGCTCATGTTGATGGTGATGACGTTCTGTTCGCCGCCGTACATGGCTTCGGCCAGGGCCAGGGCGGTTTCGGTCTTGCCCACGCCGGAGGTGCCGGCGAGCATGAACACGCCAATCGGCTTGCTCGGGTTGTCGAGGCCGGCGCGGGAGGTCTGGATGCGTTTGGCGATCATCTGCAAGGCGTGATCCTGGCCGATGATGCGTTTTTTCAGGTGCTGGTCGAGGTTGAGCACGGTTTCCAGTTCGTTGCGGGCCATGCGGCCCACCGGGATACCGGTCCAGTCGGCGACCACCGAGGCCACGGCCTGGTAATCCACGGTCGGCAGGATCAACGGGGTTTCGCCTTGCAGGGCGGTCAGGCGCTGTTGCAGGTCCACCAGTTTCTCGCGCAGTTGGTGACTTTCGTTGTCGCAAGCTTCGCTGTTGTCCTCGCTGTCCACCACGCCGACGCGCTCGCGCAGGGTGGCGCGGGTGGCGAGCAGTTCGTCCACCAGGGTTTTCTCTTCGGCCCAACGGCTTTCCAGCTCGGCCAAGCGCTCACGCTCAGCGGCCAGCAGGCTTTCGCTCTGGGTTTGGCGGGTGCCGATGGCAATGCCAATCGCGTGTTCACGGGCGATGATCTGCAGCTCGGTTTCCAGCGCCTCGATGCGCCGACGGCTGTCGTCCACTTCGGCCGGCACGGCGTGCAGGCTGATGGCGACGCGGGCGCAGGCGGTGTCCAGCAGGCTTACGGATTTGTCCGGCAGCTGGCGCGCGGGAATGTAGCGGTGGGACAGCTTGACCGAGGCTTCCAGGGCTTCGTCGAGGATCTGCACCTGGTGGTGTTTTTCCATGGTAGAGGCCACGCCGCGCATCATCAGCAGCGCCTTGTCTTCCGAAGGCTCAGCCACTTGCACCACTTGGAAGCGACGGGTCAGGGCCGGGTCTTTTTCGATGTGCTTCTTGTACTCGGCCCAGGTCGTGGCGGCCACGGTGCGCAAGGTGCCGCGGGCCAGGGCCGGCTTGAGCAGGTTGGCCGCATCACCCGTGCCGGCGGCGCCACCGGCACCCACCAGGGTGTGGGCTTCGTCGATGAACAGAATGATCGGCTTGGGCGAGGCCTGGACGTCTTCGATGACCTGGCGCAGGCGCTGTTCGAATTCACCTTTCATGCTCGCGCCGGCCTGCAACAGGCCCACGTCGAGGCTGCGCAGTTCCACGTCCTTGAGGGCCGGCGGCACGTCGCCGGCGACGATGCGCAGGGCAAAGCCTTCGACCACGGCGGTCTTGCCCACGCCGGCTTCGCCGGTGAGGATCGGGTTGTTCTGCCGGCGGCGCATGAGGATGTCCACCAGTTGGCGGATCTCTTCGTCACGGCCGACGATGGGGTCGAGCTTGCCGCTGCGGGCCTGCTCGGTGAGGTCGACGGTAAAGCGCTTGAGGGCTTCCTGCTTGCCCATGGCGGCTGGGGCCATGGCGCCGCTGGCTTCGCCCGGCACGGCGCCGGCATTGAAGCCGTCGCTGGCGGTCAGGGCGTTTTCCGGCGAGTCGCCGACGTATTCGTCAAAGCGCTCGCTCAGGGCTTCGACCTTGACCTTGTCGAACTCCGACGACAGGCCCAGCAGCGCGTGGCGCAGGCTTGGGGTCTTGAGGATGCCCAGCACCAGGTAACCGGTGCGCACCTGGCTCTCGCCGAACATCAGGCTGCCGTAGACCCAGCCGCGTTCCACCGCTTCTTCCACATGGGAGGACAGGTCGGTGATCGACGTCGAACCCCGTGGCAGACGGTCCAGTGCTTCGGTCAGGTCACGGGCCAGGCGCGCCGGCTCGATGTTGAACTGGCGGATGATGCGGTGCAGGTCCGAATCCTGCAGTTGCAGCAACTGATGAAACCAGTGGGCCAGTTCCACATAGGGGTTACCGCGCAGCTTGCAGAACACGGTGGCGGCTTCGATGGCTTTGTAGGCCACGCTGTTGAGTTTGCCGAACAACGCGGCGCGACTGATTTCACCCATGCTCATGGCTCCTTGAGGTCTGTGAGGTGTTGGCCTGATCGGCGTAGTGCCGGGCCAGTATTAGATCGTTGGCATCTGTTTCGGGGCGTCCCAGCCAGGTGTTGAAACCCAGGCGGAAACGCCCATTGAGTTGTAGCGCCGGGACTTCAGGCTGCTCCAGGACCAGGTTCAAATCCCAGTCCAGTTCATGGCCCAGGTATTCGGCGACCCAGGCCACCAGTTCGTTGAACGGTTGGCTGCCAGGGAGCATGCCCATGTAGTCGACGAGCTTGAGCGGGCCCAGGCGGATGCGGAATTTGTGCTGGCGATCCCAGACGAAACGACCCAGGCAGAAATCCATGCCCAGTTGATGAGCGCTGACACCGACGCGGCTGCGCTCCGGCAGTTCCAGCCATTGGCCGACGTATTCTTCGATCTCCACCGGCAAGCCGAAGTACTCACCGAGAATCGCCTTCAAGCCGTCCGGGTAGCGCGTTTGCGCCGAGAGGTGGCCGCTGTAATGCAGCTTCGCCGTGTCGGGGATCAGCCCCTGATCGAGCAGGCTCGGCATGCCCCGGCCGCTGAGTGCCGCCAGGCGCGCCGACCAATAATCGTCGTCCGGACGATCATGGCTGACGGTTGGCCGTGCTTCGGCCCAGGCCCGGTAGAACAGGCTGAGCAGGCGATGGTGGAACACATCGAGGAAGCGTTTGCTGGTGCTGTCGCCATTGTTGCGCTGGCGTTCGCGCACGTATTCAGTGATGTGCAGCGGCATCGGGCCGTTGGGGCCGCCGAGGCCGAAGAAGAATTGCTCCAGGCGCGCCGGCGTGCCGTCGGCGCCCGGTTGTACCGAGGCCAAAGTCGCCGGGGCGAAGGTGCATTCGGCCTGTTGTCCGAGACGCAACGGGTCATCGGCCAGGCGCAGGGAATGGCCCAGGCGCGGCAGCTCGGGGGATTCGCACTCGATGCGCCGCAACGCCTGGAAGAAATCGTATTCCCAGGGTTCCTGGTGCATCGCCTCCAGGGTATTCACAGGGTCGGACGACGTCCGGGCTTGGCTTTCCATCGCATGATCTCGCCGCGTTCGGTGGTACGGATCACCGTCTCGGTAAAACTGTTGATCGACACGTAGCGTGCCAGGAAGCGCTCGAACACTGCGCCGAGCAGGAACACCCCGGTGCCGCGAAACGCGTTTTCATCGAATTCCAGAGTGATCTCCAAGCCACGACCGAACACGATCGGCCCAGGCATCGGCAAGCGCCGGGTGCAGGCCTTGCTGCTGACTTCGCGCAGGCCTTCGATCTGCAATTGCAGCGCCGCGTCATTGCTGTCGCCGTACAGGCGCAGCAGTTCGCGCAGGGCGGCGGCGCCTTGGCCTTGCTCGCTCAGCGACAAGTAGTTCAGCGACAACTGGCTGATCAACCGCCAGGCCTTGGCGTCATGGGCATGGCTGGCCCGTGGACGACTGGGACCTGCCACACAGCGCACGGCGCCGACCGGCGCGCTGTCGGCGAGGGTGAAGTCGGTCTTGCCGTTGCCCACGCTCATGAACAGCGGCAGGTCGCGGTTGGTGCACAAAGCGGTGACGCCCAGTTGGCGCAAGTCGTTGCGATAGGGCGCCTGCTGACTGTCCACCAGGCTGACGAAGGTCTCGCTGCCGACGTAAGTCGAGCGCGGACCATTGCGCCGCTGATCGCTGGACAGCACGCGCGGTTCGCGCCTTACGGTGTAGTAAGCCTGGTCGCGGCCATAGCGGGACGGATCGCGCACCGCATAGAACGGCAGGAACGGCTGCTCTGGCCCGGTGCCATGACCGGTCAGGCCGGTAAGCGAATGCACCTCGAAATCCATCGGCCGGGTGCGGTCGGCGATCACGTGGTGTTCGTTGACTCGGTCCGACAAATGAATGCGGTCCAGGCGCTTGGGAAACAGATTGATCGCCGGCGTGCAGAACGGCAGGAATTGCGAGGCGCCGACGCTGCCTTCCAGGCTCGGATCGTGGCGGTCGAACAGCACGATCAATTCCAGCTCCTGGCCATCGCAGCGCTTGACCGCACGGCCGAGCTGGGTGAAATCGACAAACAGGAAGCGGTGCGGCAGGGCGAAATATTCCTGTAGCAAGCGATAGCCCTGGAACGCCCGCGGCACCACTGGCAGCGCGGCCTCGGCGTCATCGAAGCCCTGGGAGCGCAACGCATCCTGCGGCAGCCGTTCGACCCAATCGCCGCCCGGCTGGCGAGCGAACACCGCGCAGGCGTTACTCAACAGTTGTTCGTAAAGGCGGAACGGTTGTTCGTCAGCGCCGCTCAAGTACAGCGGCAGGTTGTCCAGGGCCAGGCTGTTGAACGGCAGCTCGGCGCCAGTGCGCAGGGTCAGGCGCAGGCCGGCCTTGGCTTTCGGTTCGCTGGCGGCCAGGCGCCCGAGCACGGCGGACGGGTTGCCGAAATACTCGGCCTGGCTGACCTGCAACGGCCACAACGTCACCGCGTGAGCGGTGCGGTACTCGCAGCAGGTCTGTGATTCACGACCCAGGGCGGCGCGCAGGATGGTGTCGCGAGGCAGCGGGAATCCACTGCTCAGCGAGCCTTCGTCCGGGTCGGCCTGCATCTGCACCACGGTCATCGACGGCGTCGGCGCAAGGTAGTGCGGGTAGGCGATTTCCAACAAATTGTGGGTGAAGGTCGGGTATTCGGCGTCGAGCTTGAGCTGCACCCGCGCCGTCAAATAGGCAAAGCCTTCCAGCAGACGCTCGACGTAGGGGTCGGCGCAGTCCATGCCGGCCAGGGTCAGCCGACTGGCGATCTTCGGGTATTCCTTGGCGAACTCCGCCGCGCTTTCGCGCACGTGGTGCAGTTCCTGGTTGTACAGCTCGAGCAGGCGCGGGTTCATGGCCGTCTCCGCTGGTCGGCGTTGACCACGCGCACGTGACCGGTTTCCAGGTCCAGGTCGGTTTGCAGCATCAGGCGCAGCGGCACCGGCTGGGCCCAGAGGTCGCCTTCGATCTCGAAACTCAAGGCGTTATGGTTCATCTCGGCGGTCGCCCGGGCCCGCACGCGCAGGGTGTGGCGCAGGATGCGCGGCTCGAACGTGGCGATGGCTTGGTGGATCAGGCTTTCCAGCGCGGGAACATCGATGTTCGAAGCACTGTTGCCCGCCAGTGCCGGCAGCCCGAAATTCACCACCGAGGTGCCCGCCGGGGTGTGCAGCGTGGCATCGGCGTCGAGCAATGACGTGGTGTTGAGCAGCCACGCCAGATCCCGCAGCACCGAGGCTTTCAGCTGGGTCAGGGAGAGCACGCGCTTGTCGGCGCTTTCCTTGGGGTTGCTCGGATCGTCGTCGGTCAGCCGGTCCAGCAGGGACGGTTGCAGGCGATCGCGGGTGGCGATTTCGGTTACCAAGTGAAAAGGCCCGTGTAATTTTTCTGGTCACCTGTGCCAGTCATGCAGCTGGCGGTACGAGCGATTATCGAGGGTTCGAGTTGTCCATTGATCTGGCGTATGGCGCGATACTCGGATCGACACTCCTGATTGTTATGGGGGCCAGCAGATACATGGACAACGATGACAATAGGCACCTCACCGAAGGTCTCGACGTGGGGTTTGCCTTGTCGATCGACCCTGAACTGGCAGGGCCAGGCCAAGTCGAGTGGCATCAGGGTCTGGTCGGGTTTGCGCAGCGCGCAGCGCGCCTGGTCGTTCTCCAATGTCAGCGTTTGCCCGCCCATCGAGACGACATGCTCCACCGGGACGGAGGAGATTGCCGATGGCGATTGCTGCTGGGCACAGGCGGTCAGGCTGGTCAACAGGCAGCCGACCCATATCGCGCAATGGGCCTTGATCATACGAGCTCCCAGAACCAGATCGCTCGGGATCGATAGGCCGGATCGTCATAGCCTAGGGTCAGGCCACGGTTCCAGAGGTCGATATGATCGCCGGTGCGACCTTCCGAGGCTTCTCCCACTTGCTGGAAACAATCCTTGAAGAAAATCAGGCCGGTCTTGTCTTGCAGCTTGCGCCGGTCCGCGGCCGTTCCGCCAAGGATCAACGGGCGGCCCAGATGATGTTTCCACAGCCAATTTGCCAATGACTCGGCCCCACGAGCATGCCCATGGGCACATTTGGGTTCGGTGTAGGTGGATTTGTTGACCTTGATGGTCAGTTCGGTATTAAGCGTGATGCTCATGCGAATCGCGCATTGGTTCGCCCAAGGGCCGTCGCAAGGTTTCGCGTCGGGATGGGTGACCAGCAAATCGGAATAGGCTTTCCACAAATTGATAAACGCAGGCTTGGCCATGACTCAGACACCGGAGGGGAAAGGATTGGTTGCGAGCAAGCACCAAACACCCCCGGCGCGTGGCGCCGGGGGCGTGTTCGATTACACCTTGACGTTCTGACGGATGTTCCAGCCGAACTTGACCGGCCCGCCTTCCTTGGTGCCGTCGGCTTTCTGCGGCTGGTAGTCCACCATCACCTTGGCGAAGTTCAGGGTGACGTTTTCGGTCAGGCGATCATCGCCGCCCGAACCGCCAGTGCTCAGGGACGTGATCAGCACTTCTTCCAGGTTGATGATCATGTACTCGACCTGGCTTTCGCCACCGGCCTTGCGCACGGTCAGCTTGACCTTATCGACGTGCTTGCCGCTGGCGCAGTGCATCATCAGGTTCGGCGATGCCTTGTCGACGTACTTGGTCAGCGACAGGTCCTGGATGCTCACCTTGCCCGCACCACCGCCACTGCCAACATGCATGTTGCCGGTCTGGGACATGCCCCAGCTCCAGTTCAGGACGTCGATCTCGTCCTTGTGGGCCTTGTCCATGGACTCGCCCTTGATGTCGCCGATCTTGATGAAAATATCAACAGCCATGTTTTCTCCCTGTGTGGCACTGGCCACTTGATTTGGTGATCGTTCCTACGCTCTGCGTGGTAACGCATCTTGTGACGGTCTGCGTCGCTGGGACGCGGAGCGTCCCGGGCGGTATTCCCACGCAGAGCGTGGGAACGAGCGAGTCAAGGTCGGTGTTATGCGCCCTTGGCCGACGGCAGTTTCGATACCAGGCGCAGCGACACGGTCAGCCCTTCGAGCTGGTAGTGCGGGCGCAGGTAGAACTTGGAGTTGTAGTACCCCGGGTTGCCTTCGACTTCTTCGACGATCACTTCAGCGGCAGCCAATGGATGCTGGGCCTTGGTGGTCTCGGTGGAGTGCGCCGGGTCGCCGTCGACGTAGTTGAGGATCCAGTCCTGCAACCAGCGCTGCATCTCGTCCTTCTCTTTGAAGGAACCGATCTTGTCGCGCACGATGCACTTCAGGTAATGGGCGAAGCGGCAGGTGGCGAACAGGTACGGCAGGCGCGCGGCCAGGTTGGCGTTGGCGGTGGCGTCCGGGTCGTCGTATTCGGCTGGCTTTTGCAACGACTGGGCGCCGATGAACGCGGCGAAGTCGGTGTTTTTCTTGTGCAGCAGCGGCATGAAACCGTTCTTCGCCAGTTCCGCTTCACGGCGGTCCGAAATGGCGATCTCGGTCGGGCACTTCATGTCCACGCCGCCGTCATCGGTCGGGAAGGTGTGGGCCGGCAGGTTCTCTACTTCACCGCCCGACTCCACGCCACGGATGCGCGAGCACCAGCCGAAGTGTTTGAACGAACGGTTGATGTTCACTGCCATCGCGTAGGCAGCGTTGGCCCAGGTGTATTTGGAGCTGTCGGCACCGTCGGTGCTTTCTTCGAAAGCGAAGGCTTCCACCGGGTCGGTCTTGGCGCCGTACGGCAGGCGTGCCAGGAAACGTGGCATGGTCAGGCCGATGTAGCGCGAGTCTTCCGATTCGCGCAGCGAACGCCAGCCGGCGTATTCCGGGGTGGTGAAGATCTTGGTCAGGTCGCGCGGGTTCGACAGTTCCTGCCACGAGCCCATGCCCATCACGGTCGGCGAGGCGGCGGCAATGAATGGTGCGTGCATGGCGGCGCAGACTTTCGACAGCTCGCCCAGCAGTTCCACGTCCGGCGGGGACTGGTCGAAGTAGTAGTCGCCGACCAGGCAGCCGTAAGGCTCGCCGCCGAACTGGCCGTATTCTTCTTCGTACATCTTCTTGAAGATCGGGCTCTGGTCCCACGCGGTGCCCTTGAATTTCTTCAGGGTCTTGTGCAGGTCGGTCTTGGAGACGTTGAGCACGCGAATCTTGAGCTGCTCATCGGTCTCGGTGTTGTTGACCAGGTAGTGCAGGCCACGCCAGGCGCTTTCCAGTTGCTGGAAGTCGGGGTGGTGGATGACTTGGTTGACCTGGGCGGTGAGCTTGGCGTCGATGGCGGCGATGATCGACTCGATCGACTTGATGGCGTCGTTGGACACCAGGTCGGTCTGCGCCAGAGCCTGTTCGGCCAAGGTCCGCACGGCGGTCTCGACCGCTTCGCGGGCGCGCTCGGTCTTGGGTTTGAATTCTTGCATCAACAGCGAGGCGAACTCGCTGGTTTCTTCGGTGGCGCCCAGGTTCTGGGGCTGATTGTCGCGTACCAAATCGTTCATGATCGTTAGTCCTTAAGCCTTGGGCTCAGCGTCGGCGGGCTTCGGCGCGCTCGCCAGGGCTTGCAACAGCGCTGGGTCCTTGATCGCCTTCATGATGATTTCCTCGGCACCGGTCTTGCCGTCCATGTAGGTCAGCAGGTTGGCCAGTTGGGTGCGCGCTTCGAGCAGCTTGTTCAGCGAATCGATCTTGCGAGCCACGGCCGCAGGGCTGAAGTCGTCCATGCTTTCGAAGGTCAGGTCCAGGCTCAGGTTGCCTTCGCCAGTCAGTTCGTTCGGCACGTGGAACGCCACGCGAGGTTGCATGGCCTTGAGGCGCGAGTCGAAATTGTCGACGTCGATCTCGAGGAACTTGCGGTCGGCCACGGGTGCCAGAGGCTCGGCAGGCTTGCCGGCGAGGTCGGCCATCACCCCCATGACGAAGGGCAACTGGACCTTCTTCTCGGCGCCGTAGAGCTCGACGTCGTACTCGATCTGCACTCGAGGCGCGCGGTTGCGCGCGATGAATTTCTGAGAACTTTGCTTCGCCACGTTGCTGCTCCTGGTCGCTTGAGCGACGGTGTTGGCGTCATCGGGGGTACCTATGACGTGACTGCGTGATCCGCTGGCTTTTATTCGCTATCTGGGCCGCGCAGGTTTTCAAATTGACTCATGCCGTCGGGAATCAGGTTGCGCACGATGGCCGCGAAGTCGGCGTGCACCAGATTCTTGGCCCGATTCAACAGCACCGGCAGCGGGCTGGAGGGCTCATGACGGGTGTAGTACGCGAGGATCCGATCCAGGCTGCGCAAGACGTCGTCGCGGTTGTTGATTTCTCCCGGGACGGTACTGCGCGGCGCGCTGGGGGCGCTGGCGTATTCAACCGGCGCGGCGCTGTCTGGTTCGACAGGATCAGCCAAAGCGCCGTCGCCGCTCTGCGGGGCGAACTGACCGAGAATCTGCAAGGCCATTTTCAGCGGCTGTTTCAACGGGCCGAGGTCCACGCCTTGGGCGGAACCGACCTGGTCGCTGACCTGCTGTTCAATGGCTTCGGCGGCGCTGCGGGCTTCCAGCAGGGCGGCGCGGATGACTTCCAACTGCTCGGGATCGCTGTCGAGCAGGGCGCCGGCGAGCTGCTCGGCACCAAGGCTTTCATCGGCAAAACTTTGCAGGCCGCTGGCGTTGGCGGCGGCGCGCAGGCTGACGGCACCAAAGGTCCGGGAGCGGGCCAGGATGCTTTCGCGCAGCAGGCGAATGGTGACGTCCGACGTCAGGCCGGCGAGGGCATTGATGCGCACGGTAGGATCGTTGTCGTCATCAGCATCCAGGCGTGGATGCAGGTCGGCCCAGTATTGCTTGAGCAATTCGCTGATCAACGTCAATACGCGGGCAAGGCCGGGAATGCCTTCCAGGGCCAGGGAGCTTTGCAACAGGAAATGGGTGATGCGCAGGTCTTTGCTGCGTTGCAGCAGGTCCAGGCTTTGCTGCTGGATGCTGCGCCATTCAGGGGGTTCGGCCGGCAGGATCGAGTCGCCCATGCTGCGCTCGGGCTGGCCTCGGGAATCGCGTTCCAGGCGCAAGAAATCCGCGTCATATTCCAAGTCTTCACCGCAAGGCGAATTCGCGGAAACGGCGGCGAGCAACAAAGGCACATCCACTTGGATCGATCTCCCTATCACCCGCTGAAGAAGTCGGGCAGTGCACACGAAAGTTTCGGATGAAACTTCACATGTTCCTTGACGGTAATGGCGCTATAAATGCGCAATGATCTTATAGTGCCATCATGTATATTCAAGAAGTTGTGCATTTTTGGTGTAGCACTTATCCGTTGTCAAGGTAAGCTATTTCGCCGATGTGACAGTTGTGAGGTGCTTAACAACCCGCGCGACTCGCAGGTCTGAGTAGGTACTGATGCAGGTTTTTTGTCACGCAAGCCGGTTAAGATCAGCAATCATGCTGGCAAAAAGCCGTTTCGCGGTGGTTGGCAAGGTTTGTTGGCGCGTTCGTGGCTTAGGCCCGATGTATCGCCGCCGACAAGAAGTATTCAGCAAGGAGGCGAAATGCCGCTGTGTTTGACTATCACTAGTTATCACAAGATTACCCCCGGCCAGTGTTCTGAAAAGACGCTGGACCAGGGAATGATGGCAATTGGCCGTAGTTCCGATAATGACTGGGTATTGCCGGATCCGGAGCGTTTGGTCTCGGGTAAACATTGCGTTATCCAATACAAGGACGGACGTTATTACCTGACCGATAACAGTACTAACGGTGTGGAATTGGTCAAGGCCGGTATTCGCCTGCGCAAAGGAAACAGCGAGCCGCTGCAGGATGGCGAAATAATCCGCATTGGCGACTATGAGATTCAGGCGCGGGTGGACTTCAACCTGCCGGTGACCGACAGCAATCCGTTTGCCGAAGCGCCCAGCAGTTTCGAAGCCTTGATGGGACGCCAGAGTGCTCCAGTGAACTCGCCGTCGCCGATGCCCGTGTCCGTGCCCGCGCAATTCCAAGGCGTGTCGGCCATGGACACGCTGCCTGATTTGTTCGACTTCCTTGCCCCGACCAGCGTCCCCCCAGCCCCTCAGCCTGACCATGTGCCGGCCGAGCAGCATGATTTTCGTCCGCCTACACCAGTTCCCCGCCCAAGCCCGCCGCCAGTGGTTGAGCCCGTGGCAATGACGTCTGCTCCAGTGATCCCGGATGACTGGGACCTGTTCAGCGACAAGCCCGCACCGATGCCGGTGGCGCCCATCGCCGTCGCGCCGCAGCCGGTGGTTGAGCCCGTTGCCGTGCCGCCAGCTCCACTGGCTGAAGCCAGCTCGCCAGTCGAGCCTGCGCCTGTGCGCGAAGCGCCGATTACTCCCATTGATGCTCCCCAGCCGGACTTGCTGCAAGCCTTCCTGCGCGGCGCCGGACTGGATCAGTTGCGATTGGACAAGGCCCAGGCCGAAGCGCAGATGGAAAGCATCGGACGTAGCTATCGGCTGATGGTCGAGGGACTGATCGATGTACTGCGCGCCCGTAGCAGCCTCAAAGGCGAGTTCCGCATCCAGCAGACGATGATCCAGCCGGTGGAAAACAACCCGTTGAAGTTCGCTCCCAATGTCGACGAGGCGCTGCTGTTGCTGTTGCGCCACGGCAACCAGGCGTTCATGGCCCCGGACGTGGCGGTACGCGACAGTTTCGATGATCTGCGTGCCCATCAACTGGCGGTGATGGCCGGCGTGGAAGCGGCGATCAAACACCTGCTGGCGCGTTTTGAGCCGGCGCAGTTGGAGGCGCGCATGGGCAAGCCCGGCGGACTGTCGGGTATTTTCAGCGGTTCGCGACAGGCCCAGTACTGGCAGCAATTCACTGAGCTCTACAGCAACATCTCCCGCGAGGCCCAGGAAGATTTCCAGGACCTGTTCGGTCGTGAATTCAGCCGTGCCTACGAAGAACACAGCACACGACAGCGACGCCCTTGAGCGTCGCCGGGCCAAGAAACTTTTCATAACGCACACAACGGATAGCTCAAACGTCATTGAGGACGCAGGATGATTCCCAGGTTTTTACTCGTCGTCGCCACAGCGCTGCTGCTGACGGCGTGCGCCAAGGATGCGGCCGCACCCGAGCCCGAAGAGGCCCAGGCCGATACCGCGGCGGTCGAGCTGCACTTTCACGCCATCTCCGGCCTCAACCCCGGCGCCACTGGCCAGCCGGCACCGGTCCGGGTGCGTATCTTCGAGCTCAAGAATGCCGCGACCTTCGGCCGTGCCGATTATTTCGCCTTGGCCGAACGGGCCCAGGCAACGCTGGGCACCGACCTGATCGACCAGGACGAAGTACTGATCCAGCCCAACCAACAGTTGAGCCTGCAACGCGACCTCGACCCGGCCACCCGTCACATTGGAATACTGGTGGGCTATCGCGAGCTGGACCAGTCGCTGTGGCGCACGGTGATGAATGTCCCGGCGCGCCAATACACCGAATACCAGATCAGCCTCGACGTGCGCGCCGTACGCAGCGCCGTTGTCGTCCCCCCATCCAGCCCTGCCCAATAAGCAATCGGAGCCCCCATGTCCTGGAACAATCGCGTGGTCTGGTCGGAAGGCATGTTCATTGGAACGCAGCACTTCCAGCAGCATGACCGTTACCTGGAAAACCTTATCGACGCTCGCAGCCGTCCATTGTCGGCCGGCGCCTGGGGTTTTTCCGAATTGCTGATCGACCAGGGCCTGTTGGCCCAGGGCAAGCTGGCGATCATTTCGGCACGCGGCCTGTTACCGGATGGCACCCCGTTCAACATTCCCCAGGATGACCTCGCGCCGACGCCGCTGAATGTCGACGACAGCCTGCGCGACGGCGTGGTGTACCTGGCCCTGCCGCTCAAGCGTGCCGGTGCCCGCGACACCGTCGATGAAGGTGAAACCCTCGGTGCCGCGCGCTACGTGAGCCAGGTCTGCGAAGTGCGCGACGACAACGCACCGTTCGAAAACCGTGCGCCGGTGGCCGTGGGTTCACGGGCGCTGCGCTTGTTGACGGCCCAGGATGGCCTCGGCGATTACGCCGCGATTGGCGTGGTGCGCATCAAGGAAAAACGCGCCGATCGCGCCTTGGTGCTCGATGACACTTACATCCCACCGCTGCTCGATGTGGCGGCCTCCAAGCCGCTGACGGCGTTTCGCAGTGAACTGCTGGGCCTGCTGCATCAGCGCGGTGAAGCCCTGGCCGGGCGCGTGGTGGCTTCCGGCGCCGGCGGTGCCTCGGAGATCGCCGATTTCATGCTGTTGCAGCTGGTCAACCGTGCCCAGCCGTTGATTCAACACCTCAGCCAAGTGACGCCGCTGCACCCTGAGCGTTTCTACAGTGAACTGGTGAGCCTGGCCGGGGAGTTCTCGACCTTTACCGCGTCCGGGCGACGACCGCAGCAATACCCGCAATACCAACACGACGACCTGGCGCTGAGCTACGCGCCGGTGATGCAGGCCCTGCGCGAGGCCCTGTCGATGCTGATCGACAGCAGGGCCACGCCGATCCCGATTGTCGAGAAAGCCTACGGCATCCACGTGGCGATGCTGGCCGACAAGACCTTGCTCGACAGCGCCAGCTTCATCCTGGTGGTGCGCGCCGACGTGCCGGCCGAAACCCTGCGCGGCCGCTTCGGCCAGCAGAGCAAGGTGGGTTCGGTGGAACACATCCGCGACCTGGTCAACCTGCAACTGCCGGGCATCGGCCTGCTGCCGTTGCCGGTAGCGCCACGGCAGTTGCCGTACCACGCCGGTTCCACCTACTACGAACTCGACCGGGGCAGCGATCACTGGCAGCAATTGAGCAACTCCGGCGGCTTCGCGTTCCACATCGCCGGCCAGTTCCCGGGGCTGAACCTGGCTTTCTGGGCGATCCGAGGATAAACCGCGATGAGCAACGACGATCGTACCCAGTTCATGCCGACACCCGGTGGCCGTGGCGCGGACCCTTTCCGCCCGGACCCGGGACGGGGGCAACCGGCACCCTCGCCGGCGCCGCTGTCGATGCCGGCCGCGCCCGTCCTGACCGGCAAGGCCCAGGGCCTCAATCCGCTGGAAAGCGCCGCCGGCCCGCTGCTGGCGCTGTTGACGCGCCTGCGCAGCACCATCGCCCACCCGGCGCCGGCCAGTTTGCGTGCGCAGCTGCTCGCCTACCTTCGCCAGTTCGAAGAGCGCGCCGAGGCCGCCGGCGTGGTGCGCAACGAGGTGTTGCTGGCCCGCTACGCCTTGTGCACCGCGCTGGACGAAGCCGTGCTGAGCACGCCGTGGGGCGGTGCCAGCGACTGGGGCAAGCAGAGCTTGTTGATCACCGTGCACAACGAAGCCTGGGGCGGCGAAAAAGTCTTCCAGCTGCTGGAGCATTGCCTGCAAAGCCCTCGCGAGCGCTTGTACCTGCTGGAGCTTCTGTACCTGTGCATGTGCCTCGGATTCGAAGGCCGTTATCGGGTGATGAACGACGGCCGCAGCCAACTCGAAGCATTGCGTGAGCGCACCGCTGGCGTCATTCGCAGCGCGCGTGGCGACCACGAGCGCGAGCTGTCGCCGCATTGGCGTGGCGTCGCCGTGGCTCGTGATCGCCTGGCGCAGTTCATGCCGCCGTGGATTGCCGTGGCCATCGGCGTGGCCCTGCTGCTGGCGCTGCTGTTCGGCCTGCGCATGAAACTGGCCTCCGACGCCGAACCGGTGTTCAAGAACATTCATTTCCTGGGCGAGATCCCGGTGCAGACCATCGACCGTCCGGTGGTGCAGCCGAAGGTGATCGAGCGTCCACGCCTGGCCGGTTTCCTCGCCGATGAAATCAGGGCAGGGCGGATTGCCGTGGAAGACGCAGTGGACCGTTCCGTGGTGACGATCCGTGGCGATGAACTGTTCGCCTCGGGCAGCGCCAGCATCAAGGATGATTTCCAGCCGTTGATGCTGCGAATCGCCGACGCGGTGCGCAAGGTCAAGGGCCAGGTCCTGGTCACCGGCCACAGCGACAATCGTCCGATCGCCACGCTCCGGTTCCCATCCAACTGGGCGTTGTCCGAAGCGCGGGCCAGGTCGGTGCTGGACATTCTTTCGGCCAAGACCGGCCAACCCGAGCGCTTCAGCGCCGAGGGTCGCAGCGACACCGAGCCGTTGGCTTCCAATGCCACGACCGAAGGGCGTGCGCGTAATCGTCGGGTTGAAATCACAGTATTGGCGGAGGGGGTCGAGTGAAGGCGTTTTTCAATTTTATGATCCGCTGGGTCATTCCGCTGCTGGGCCTGATCGCCCTGAGCCTGATCATCTGGTTCGTCGGCCCGCTGCTCGATTGGCTGGTTCCCGAAGGCCGCCGCTGGGCGCTGATCATCCTGGTGTTCGCGGTATGGATTGCCTACCGCGTGTTCCGCATCATCCAGGCCCGTCGGCAGGCCGCCGAAGTCATGCGCAGCCTGGCCGAGCAAACCCCTCCGGACCCGACCAGCGTCGCCACCGCCGAAGAACTCGAAACCCTGCGCCAGCGCATGGACGAAGCCTTGGCCTTGCTCAAGAAAGCCAAGCTGGGCGGCGACGAGCGTCGCAACCTTTATGAGTTGCCGTGGTACGTGATCATCGGTCCGCCGGGTTCGGGCAAGACCACCGCGCTGGTCAATTCCGGGCTGCATTTCCCGCTGGCCGCGCAACTGGGTGCCGGTTCGGTGCGTGGCGTGGGCGGCACGCGCAATTGCGATTGGTGGTTCACCGACCAGGCGGTTTTGCTCGACACCGCCGGCCGCTACACCACCCAGGACAGCGACGCGACGGTCGATAAAGCCGCGTGGCTGGGCTTTCTCGGCTTGCTGAAAAAGCAGCGGGCGCGGCGCCCGATCGATGGCGCGTTCATCGCCATCAGCCTGTCGGACCTGTTGCTCGGCAGCGACGCCGAGCGCGCCGCCCACGCTGCGGCGATCCGCTTGCGTATCCAGGAGTTGTACAGCCAATTGGGCGTGCGTTTCCCGGTGTACCTGATGCTCACCAAGCTCGACCTGGTGCCCGGCTTCATGGAGTACTTCGACAACCTGAGCAAGGAAGAGCGCGCCCAGGTCTGGGGCATGACCTTCGCCCTGGATGACGGCAAGAGCAACGACAGCCCACTGGCACATCTGCAAAGTGAGTTCACCCTGCTGGAGCAGCGCCTCAACGACCGCTTGGTCGAACGCCTGCAACAAGAGCGCGACCCGGCGCGGCGCGACTTGATTTACGGTTTCCCGCAGCAGTTCGGCGCGCTGAAGGATTGCCTGCAAAGCTTCCTCGACGGCGTATTCAAGCCCAACGCCTTTGAAGAGCGCGTGTTGCTGCGCGGTGTGTATTTCACCAGCGGTACCCAGGAGGGCAGCCCGATCGATCGCCTGATCGGCTCCATGGCCCAGAGCATGAACCTGGACCGCCAGCACCTGGCGCGCCAGACCGGCACCGGTCGCAGTTATTTCATCGAGAAGCTCTTCACCGCCGTGGCCTTCGCCGAGCGCGGGTTGGTAGGCGTCGACCCGAAAGTCGAGCGTCGGCGCAAATGGATCGCCCGCGGTGTGCTGGCCTCCACCGTCGTGCTGGTGCTGGTGGTCAGCACCTTGTGGTGGGTCAGCTATCGCGCCAATCAGGCCTACATTGCCCAGGTCGACCAAAAGGTCGCGCCACTGGGCCAGACCGTGCAGAACCTCAGCCCGGCACAGCGCGATGTGCTTGCAGTATTGCCGCTGCTCAACGCCGTGAAGCACCTGGCCGACGACGCTCCGGACTGGGCCGAAGGCCTGGGTTTGTATCAGGGCGACATGCTCGAAGCCGAGTCCGGCAGCGTCTATCGCAAGCTGTTGATTGCGGTGTTCGCGCCACGCCTGCTGACACGCATCGAAGAGCAACTGCACAGCGGCGGCAATTCGGATTTCCTCTACGAAGGCTTGAAGGCCTACCTGATGCTCGCCGACACCGAGCATTACGACGCCGACTTCATCAAGGCCTGGATCGCCCTGGATTGGGACCGCAGCCTGCCGCGGGACTTGCCGGCCGAGCAGCGCCAGGCCCTGGCCGCACATTTGCAGGCGCTGTTCGAGCGGCGTCCGCCCCTCGCGCGCCTCGACCCGCGTCTGGTCGAAGACCTGCGCCGCCAGTTGCAGCAATTGCCGGTGGCCCAGCGGGTCTATGACCGGATCAAGCGCCAGAAACTGCCCGAGGGCATCCCGGACTTCCGCATCAACGAAGCCGCCGGGCGTGACGCCGCGCTGGTGTTCAGCCGCAAGAGCGGCAAGCCATTGGGCGAGCCGTTGAGCGGGTTCTTCACCGTCAAGGGCTACCGCCAGGGCTTCTTGCTCAGCAGCCTGAGCCAGACCGGCACCCTCGCCGAAGAGCAATGGGTGTTGGGTCATGAAGAGGCTGATCAACAAAACGTCGCCAGCCTGGCCGCCGACGTGCGTCGCCTGTATTTCCAGGACTACCAGCGCCAATGGGACGCCTTGCTGGCCGACATCGACTTCGTGCCGATCACCAGCGTGGCCCAGGCCGCCGATGTGCTGCGGGTGCTTTCCGGCCCGACCTCGCCGTTGAAAAAACTGTTGGTGGCGGTGGCGAAGGAAACCGATCTGCAACAGGACGAACGCTTGCTGGCCGCCCAAGGCGTGCCGGCGGGCGACGGTGTGGACAAGCTCAAGGAACGCCTGGGCAGCTTGCTCGGCCAGGAGCAGGCCACGCCAAACGCGCCGACGACCAGCGATGACCCGATCACCGCGCATTTTGCCGAGCTCAACAGCATCGTCAGCAAAAGCGAAGGCGAACCGGCGGCCATCGACGGCTTGCTGGCGGACATGAACGCCCTGTACGTGCAGGTCAGTGCCATGGTCGGCGCCAGCGGCGACGCCTTGCTCGGTGAAGCCAAGAACCAGGCATCGGCCGCCGCTACCCGCGTCAGCCTCAACGCCGAACGCCAGCCGCCGCTGGTGCAAGGGTTGGTCAAGTCGGTGGTCAACTCCACCACCAACACCATGATGGGTGGGGTGCGCAATCAACTGAATGCGGCGTGGACCAGCGAAGTGGTGAACATCTATCGCCAGTCCCTGGCCGGACGCTATCCGATGTCGCCAGGCAGCGCGCGGGACGCGACGCTGGATGACTTCGGCCAGTTCTTCGGCGTTGGCGGGGTGATGGACAACTACTTCCGCAAATACCTGCAACCCTACGTCGACACCTCGACCCAGACCTGGCGCTGGCAGCCGGGCGCGGCGCAGAAGCTCGGTATTTCTCCAGGCGTGCTGCAAACGTTCCAGCGCGCGGCGACCATTCGCGATGCGTTCTTCCGTTCCGGTGGCACCCAGCCGATGGTGCGTTTCGAACTCAAGCCGGTGGCGATGGACTCGACCATCACCCAGTTCCTGCTCGACCTCGACGGCCAGCAGTTGAGCTATGACCACGGCCCGAGCCGGCCGACCGCCATGCAGTGGCCGAACCCCGGCAGCATCGGCGTGGTGCGGATCTCGATCATGCCGCCGTCGTCCAGCGGTCGTTCCGGTATCACCCTGGACGGGCCATGGGCCTGGTTCCGCCTGCTGGAGCAATCGGACCTGACTGCCGGCAATTCTCCGGACCGCTTCAACCTGCGGCTGCGGGTCGATGGCGCCAGTGCTTCTTATGAGCTGCGGGCCAACAGCGCCTTCAACCCGTTCAAGAGCCGGGTGCTCAGTGGCTTCAGCCTGCCGGAGCGTCTATGAGTACACCGGGTTTCTATGGAAAGTTGGCCAGCCGCGGGGATTTCGTCAGCCGTGGCTTGCCGCAGAGTTTTATCGCCCCGTGGGATTCGTGGCTGGCGGCGGGTTTGCTCGCCAGCCAGACCAGCCTCGGCGAGCGCTGGCTGGATGCCTACCTGGTCAGTCCGCTGTGGCGCTTCATGGTCGCGCCCGGCGTGTGCGGACCGGACGCCGCCGTGGGTGTGGTGATGCCGAGCATCGACCGGGTCGGGCGCTATTTTCCGCTGTCCGTCGCGGTGTTGCTCGACCCGGAGGCGGACCCGGCCTCGGTGGTCGGTGGTGCGGACGATTGGTTCGAGCGGGTCGAGAATTTGCTGCTGAGCACGTTGAGCGTGGAGGCCAGTTTCGAGGCGTTCAACGAACAGCTGGAAACCCTCGGCAGCCCGATATGCCTGCCACGCACGCCGAGCAGCCGCTTCGCCAGCCTGCATCGTTTCGATGCCACTGACTCGCAACGACGGATGAGCGCCCTGGCCGAGTCGGCCTGTGAAGGCGTCAGCCTGTGGTGGGGCCAGGGTTCGGAGCGCATCGCGCCCGGTTTGATGCGTTGCCAGGGATTGCCGGCCGCCGCCGATTTTGCGCAATTTTTGCTCGGCCAAGAAGGTGTTGTGTAGATGCGTCCAAGTGCTGGAAAAGCCTTCAAGTCTGCAAGCAAGAGCCATGTCGGCATGGTCCGCCAGGTCAACGAAGACGCCTGCCTGGACCTGCCCGAAAACGGTCTGTGGGTGGTCGCCGACGGCATGGGTGGGCACGCGGCGGGCGACTACGTCAGCAGCCTGATCGTCGACAGCCTGCGCGGCATTGCCGTGGGTCGTTCTTTGGACGAATACGTCGCGGCGCTGCAAAGCGACCTGCTGCGGGTCAACGCCGCCGTGCGTGAAGAAACCGCCAACCGTGGCGTGACCATGATGGGCAGCACCGTGGTGGTGCTGGCCACCCGTGACTTGCGCGGCATGTGCCTGTGGGCCGGGGACAGCCGCTTGTATCGCCTGCGCGACGGCGTGCTCGACGGCATTTCCCGGGACCACAGCTACGTCCAGGATTTGCAGGACAGCGGCCTGCTCAGCGAAGCCGAGGCGCGGGTGCATCCACGGGCCAACATCGTCACCCGCGCCATTGGCGTCGAGGGGCAACTGAACCTGGCGATGACCGAGTTGCTGCTGGTGCCTGGCGACAGCTACCTGTTGTGCAGCGACGGCTTGACCAAGACCGTCGAAGACGAAGAAATCCGCGAAGTGCTGAGCCACGACGAGCCCGGCGAAATTGCCAGCAGCCTGGTGTCCCTGGGCTTGATGCGCGGTGCGCCGGACAACATCACCGTGGTCGTTGTGAAGGTGCCGTCATGAGCTTGCCCCTGAACATTGTCATCCCCGGCTACGACATTGAAGGGCCGATCGGCGAAGGCGCGATGGCCAGCGTGTACCTGGCGACCCAGCGTTCGCTGGAGCGCAAGGTGGCGTTGAAAGTCATGGCCGCTGCCCTGGCCGCCGACCCGACCTTCTGCGAGCGTTTTTTGCGCGAGGGCAAGACCCTGGCGCGCTTGTCGCACCCGCACACCGTCACCATCCATGACATCGGCAATGTCGGTGAGCTGTACTACATGGCGATGGAATACCTGCCCAACGGCACGCTCAAGGAACGCATCGCCGCGGGCCTGACGCCGGAGCAGGGCCTGACCTACATCCGCCAGATCGCCTCGGCCCTGGGTTATGCCCACGGTTTGGGGCTGGTGCACCGGGACGTCAAACCGGCCAACATCCTCTTTCGCGCCGACGGTACGGCGGTGCTCTCGGACTTCGGCATCGCCAAGTCCCTGGACGACCGCACCCAGTTCACCCAGGCCGGCTTTGCCGTCGGCACGCCCAGCTACATGAGCCCGGAACAGGCCCGTGGCCAGGACATTGACGGCCGCGCCGACCTGTATGCCCTGGGCGTGGTGCTCTACGAAATCCTCGTCGGCAAGCTGCCGTACACCGGCAACGACGCACTCTCCACGGCCCTGGCCCACCTGACCGAACCGCTGCCGGAATTGCCGGTGCACCACGGTCGTTATCAGGACGTATTGCGCAAGTTGCTGGCGAAGGACCCGGCGGAGCGCTTCCCGGATGCGACGGCGTTGTTGCGGGCGTTGGATAACCTGCCTGAGGCATCGGCGCAAGCGACGCTGATCCGGCCGTTGTCGTTTGAACTGCCGGCCACGCCGCCTGCCGTGGACGACTTGGCGGGCCTGACGCCGATGTCCATCGACATTCCCAGCGGCCCGGCGCAACCGCAATCACAGCTACACCCCAAGCCTGTCCCGCCGCCGATCAAACCGACGCCGCACTCCACGGTCTCGGAGCAACGCAAAGGCCCGGTGTTCGCCCTCGCTGCCGTTGCGGTGGCGGTAGCCCTGGCGTTGGGTGGCGCGGGTTATTGGTGGTTGTCGGGTGATGACGCAAAAGCGACGAAGCCGCCCGTGGTTTCAACGCCTCCCGTCTACAAGACAGCCGAAAAAACACCTGAAGCGCCGCCGGCCAAACCTCCCGTGGCGCCACCGGTGACGCCGCCCGTGGCGCCCGAGGCCGACGGTGGCCAGCGCCCGCTGTTGATGGCCGGCAAGAAAACCCTGTTCCAGCGCGTGCTCAGCAAACCGGGGGCCAAGCTGGCCGCCGAACCGGGCGCCGCGCCGGGCAAGGCATTGCCGGCGTTTTCGGTGCTGTACGTCTACCAGCGCAAGGACGTCGACGGCGGCGCGTGGGTGCGGGTCGGCGCGGCCACCGACGGGCGCAGCGACGGCTGGTTGCCCGCCGCCCAGGTCAGCGATTGGAAGCAGAGCCTGGTGCTCAAGTTCACCGAGCGCTCCGGCCGTGCGCCGGTGATGTTCCTGCGCCAGCCCGGCGAAGTGGAGAAGCTGCTGGCGAACCCGTCAGCCGCCAAGAATGCGCTGCTCAAAGCCCAGCACAATCCTCAGGACAATCAGCAAGTGCTGGCCCTGGAGCCGGCCGCCAGCGCCGTGCCGCAGAATCAGTTCTACCTGTTGCCGATCTTCGATTCCCGCGAAAGCTTCGACGATAACGGCCAGCCGGTGCAGTTGCTGAACGTGGCCTCCATCGACCCCGGAAGCGCGCAGAAAAACGCGACCAACACGCCGATCACCGCCGCCAATGCCGATGCGTTCCGCACCGCCGTGGTGTTGGTGGTGGACACCACCGTGTCGATGCAGCCCTACATCGATCAGGTCCGCGACGTGGTGCATCAACTGCAAACCCGCATCGGCGAACGTGGCGAGTTGGACAGCGTCAGCTTCGCCATGGTCGGTTTTCGCAGCAGTACCAAGAAAACCCCGGGCCTGGAGTACACCGCCAAAACCTTGATCACCCTGGAACAGGGTCGCGACCCACAACGCTTCCTGGAAATGGCGCGGCAGGTCAAGGCCTCCACCGTGTCGAGTCATTCGTTCAACGAAGACGCGTTTGCCGGCGTCATGGAAGCGGTGGAGGGCATGGACTGGTCCGGTTACGGCGGGCGTTTGATCCTGCTGGTCACCGACGCCGGTGCGCTGCGCAAGAACGACCCGTTTGCCGCCACGCAAATGAACGAAGCCGAAGTGCGCCAGGCGGCGTTGGGCAAGCAGATCAAGATCTACGCCCTGCACCTGCTCAGCGACGCCGGCAAGAAAACCCATGCCGGCGCGCAGGTCCAGTATCGCACACTGACCGCCGACGCCAACCCGCAAATCGGTGACCTGTACATTCCGGTGCCGGGCGCCGATGTGCGCAAGTTCGGCGAACGCGTCGACGAGATCGGCTCGGTGTTCGCCGACCTCGTCCATCAAGTGCGCAGCAACAAGCCGCAGAGCGTACCGTTACTCAGCGCCGCGCCAAGCCTGGCCGACAAATCGGCAGCGGTCGGCTACGCGATGCACATGGATTTTCTCGGGCGCAAATCCGCCAGCCAGGCGCCGCAGCTGGTCAGAGCCTGGACCGCCGACCGCGACCTGACCAACCCGGCGCTGCCGGCGTTCCAGGTCTGCGTGATGCTCACCAAGCTGCAACTCAACGACCTGCAGCAGTCGCTGAAGCTGATCGTCGATGCGGCCCGCAAGACCCAGAGTTCGCCCAAGGATTTCTTCCAGGAAATCGCCAGCGCCAGCGCCTATATGAGCCGCGACCCATCAGCCTTGCGCAAGGGCGGCAACCTCGCCAACGGGGGAGTTCTCGGCGAGTACCTGGAGGGGCTGCCGTACCGCAGCAAATCGCTGAGCATGACCCAGGACCTGTGGCTGTCCTTGAGCGTGGCCGAGCAGGAAGACTTTATCGACGAGCTGGAATCGAAAATCCGCCTCTACGAAACCTTCCACAATGACCTCGCCAACTGGGTGCGCTTCGGCGATGCCGAGCCGGGCGATGCCTTGTACCGCGTTCCGTTGTCGACGCTGCCGTGATGCTGAACCTTAGCGCAGTGCACAAAAGCCGGGGCGCCGGCAGCCAGCGCTACAGCCTGGTGATTCCACGGCTGCAATTGCGCGGCGGTGAACATCTGGCGGTGGTCGGCCCTAGCGGGTGCGGCAAGAGCACGTTGCTCGATTTACTGGCATTGGTGCTGGCGCCGGATCAGGCCGCTCAGTTCGACTTCACCCCCGCCAGCGCGCCGCTGGACATCGCCAGATTGTGGCGTGCGTCGCAACAGGACACCTTGGCCGAGCTGCGCAGTCGTCACCTGGGTTATGTTCTGCAGGCCGGTGGCCTGTTGGGCTTCCTGGACGTACGCGGGAACATCGAGTTGTCGCGCAAACTGCTGGGTTTGAAGGATGACGGCAGCGTGAAGCGCCTGGCCGGACAATTGGACATTGCCGATCAACTGGACAAGAAACCGGCGGACCTTTCCGTCGGCCAGCGCCAGCGGGTCAGCTGCGCCCGTGCCTTGGCCCACGGGCCGCGCCTGCTGCTGGCGGATGAGCCGACCGCCGCGCTGGATCCGCTGAATGCCGAGCGTGTCATGCAACTGCTGGTGAGCCAGGCCCGCGAACACGGCGTGGCCTGCGTGGTCGCCACTCACGACGAGGCGCTGGCCCGCGCCAGCGGTTTGCAGGTGCGGCGTATCAGTTGCCGTCGCGACACGGACGGCGGCGTCACCGCCACACTCGGGGAGGCTTGCTGATGCGCGGCGCGCTGGTGGCTTCCCTGGCCTGGCAGGACTATCGCAACGACGCCTGGCTGTCGGCCTGTTCGGTGCTGGCGTTGGTGGCCGTGGTGGCGCCGTTGCTGGTGTTGTTCGGCCTCAAGTTCGGCCTGGTCAGTAGCTTGACCGAACGCTTGCAGAACGATCCGGCCACCCGGGAAATCATCCCGTTGGGCGGCGGTCGTTTCAGCGCCGGACTCGTCGAGCAGTTGGGGCAGCGCAGCGACGTCGCCTTCGCCTTGCCGCGCACCCGGCAGATCGCGGCCACGGCAGATTTGTCCACCGAGGCGACGGCCGTCACGGTCGAGATGATTCCAACGGCGGCGGGCGATCCTCTGTTCGATCAACGGCCGGTGCCTCAAGGCTTGGAACAAGTGGTGCTCAGCCAGACCACCGCGGAAAAACTCGGGGCCAAGGCCGGCGATTGGTTGCAGGCCAGCTTCGGTCGGCAAGTGGCCGGCCGCAGCGAGGCGCAGCGTACCCGCGTGCAAGTGCTGCATGTGCTGCCACTGGAAGCCTTCGCCCGGGACGGCCTGTTTGCCCCGCTGGCATTGCTGGAGGCTGCCGAGGATTACCGCGACGGTCGCGCCGTGCCCGCGTTCGGCTGGCCGGGCGACGGGGTGGGCGAGGCCGGGCAGCGGGTCTATCCGGCGTTTCGCTTGTATGCCCGCAGCCTTGGCGATGTCGAGCCGCTGCGCCAGTATTTTGTTGGGCAGAACCTGCTGGTATCGACCCAGGCCCAGACCATCGCACAAGTGCAATCGTTGAGCCGCAATCTGTCGATCGTATTTTGGATCATCGCCGGGTTGGCCTTGGCCGGCGCGTTCGCGGCGATTTTTGCCGGTGCCCTGGCAGCAGTCGAACGCAAGCGCCGGGAGTTGTCGGTGTTGCGCCTGTTGGGTGTGTCCACGGCGGCGCTGTTGTTGTTCGTGGTGTTGCAGGCGCTCTACAGCGCCACGTTTGCCGCCCTGCTGAGTGCCGGCCTGTATGGCCTGGCGCAGTCGGGCCTGAATCATTTATTTGCGCAGATGCCCGGCGAATACGCCAGCCATCTGCTGGTGCGTCACTACACCTTGGCCCTGGTGGCCGTGCTCGGCATCAGCGCCGTCGCGGCGGCTTGCGGTGGCTGGCGGGTGGCGCGCATCCAGGCGTCTGAAGGAATTCGCGATGTATAAGTTATTGGGCGCCGCCGTGGCGCTGAGCCTGGCCAGCCTGACATGGGCTGATGAGGCCACGGACAAGCTGGACAACCCCAAGCCATTGCCCGACGACGTCAGCCTGCCGCTGCCGTGCGAAGGGCAGATGGTGTTCCGCTACGTCTACATCCTCGCCCAGGGCACCCTGGACGACCGCGAGATCAGCCTCGGCTACCCGTTCAGCGAAGGCGAGGCGGGTTATCAGCAGTCGTTCATTTCCGGCTACCGGCGCGATTTCATCAACGGCCAGTTCACCCTCAAGGACTTGCCTAAGGATTGGAACAAGACCATCACGCCGTTGATGCCCAAGACCGACGCCAAGACGCCGCTCAAGCCGATGCTGTACTTCATCGGCAAATACGAAGTCACCGCCCGCCAGTACGCCCAGGTCATGGCCCAGGCGCAATCGCTGGCCAGCGGTGAGCCCGCGCCGGCCTGCGAGGCGCTGCTGGCCGAGCTGCCCCAAGGCATGGCCGGGCGGTTGCCCAAGGTGAAACTGTCGAAGTTCGAGGCCGAGCGTTTCTCGGCGGTGTACAGCGCCTGGCTGATGAAATACCACAAGGACTTGCTGCCAGTGAGCGGGCGCGGCAGCTCCGCGGAAGACGGCGGGTTGGGCTTCGTGCGCCTGCCTACCGAAGTGGAATGGGAGTTCGCCGCCCGTGGCGGCCACGCCGTCAGCCGCCAGGACCTGGAAGGACGCCTGTTCCCCCGGCGCCTGGAAGGCAGTGAAAGCGACGGACCGCTGGCCGATTGGGCGGTGTTCAACCAAGTCGCCGGCGGCACCGGCCAGGCAGCGCGGCTGATGCCCATCGGCACCAAATTGTCGAACCCGATTGGTTTGTTCGACGTGGTGGGTAACGCAGCCGAGATGGTCCAGGAATCCTTTCAATTGGTGCACGCCGGTCGCCGCCAGGGCGCCTATGGCGGCTTCGTGGTCAAGGGCGGCAATTACCTGGAAGGCGAGGGCACGCTATTCACCGGCATGCGCCGCGAGTACCCGTTGTTCGCCGCCGATGGCACCGAGCAAAGCAACGAAACCACCGGGTTCCGCGTGGCCGTCGGTGCCTTGTCCGCACCGCGCTCGCGCTACAAGGAACTGTTTGCCCAATGGCAGAAAGAAGGGCGGCTCGCCTCACTGACCGACGCCATCGACGACGCCGACGACCCGACCAAGCGCCTGGACAGCATCATTGCCGCCAGCGCCGATCCGCGCTTGCAAGCCGAACTCGGGCTGGTCAACGAAGAACTCAAGCGCAACGTCTCGCTTATCGCCCAGCAGCGCGAGGAAGCGGCGGGCAACCTGATCCAGTCTTCGGCCCTGGTGGCCGAGACGATCAACAACTACAACATTCGCCTGACCAATTTGCAGAACAGTCGGCAGATCGCCTTGGACGCCAAGGATGAGGCCAGCGCCCAACTGTTCGCCACGGCCATCGACAACGGCCGCAGTGCGCTGGATGGCGCGGTGGCGATCTACATCGACAACCTGGCAACCGGCACGCGCTACACCGATGCCGTGATCCAGGCGCAGTTCCAGCGCATCAAGGAAGAATTGGAGCGCAAACCGGTACTGGGCAAGAGCCTGGTGGCGCGTGCAACGTTATTCGTTCGTCATGTCGGGGATTATCGTCAGCAAAAACGAGCCGACCCGGCGGCGATATTGAAGGAATTGCTCGCATCGAGCGCTCAGCGGTCTTGAGTGTTCGTTGTCAGCGAGCTTGGAAGGGACTCAGGCGGCGATGGGGCTGTGCTGAGCTGGTCAAAACTTAAACGAGAACACAACTATGCTTTTCTCCCGTAAACCTTTTGCTTCGGTTTCCAAGCGTCACTTGCTGATGGTCGCTGTCGGCTTCAGCACTGTACTGACCGGTTGCGCCACGTCGCCGACTTCCAAGGTCGCCTCGAGCACCAAGGTCGAGTACTACCCGAACTGCTACGAGCCGGTGCAGCACTTGCGTGCAACCGAAGGCAGCATGACTAAGTCGGTCGTCACCGGCGCAGCCGTTGGCGCTGTTGGCGGTGCACTGTTGGGCGCCCTGACCGCTGACAAGGAAGACCGTGGTCGCAACGCCGCCATCGGTGCTGCTGGCGGCGCACTGGCCGGCGGTGCAGCCGGTTACTACACCGAACGCCAGAAGCAGATCGCCGATGACAACATGCGCATCGCCTCTTACGCTGCCGACGTCAGCAAAAGCGCTTCGGACATTGACCGCAGCACCGCCTACGCCAGGACCTCGCAGCAGTGCTACCAGAACGCGTTCAGCAAATTGGTTGCCGACCGCAAGGCCAAGACCGTCAATGACATTGAGGGCCGCAAGCGCCTGGCAGAAATCGTTGCTGGCCTGAAAGAGTCGAATGACCTGATCGTCGCGGTGAACGGCAAGGCGTCCGAAGACCTGAACAACTACACCCAGGCTTATGAGAAAGATCTGCAGCAAGTGGGTGTGCAGCGTACTGACGTGGTGACCGTGGCGACGGCTGACACTACCCAGGTTGTGGCTCAGACCACCAACAAGAAAAAGAAGATCGTACAGCCGGCGAAGAAGAAGGATTTGCCAACCGTTCCGAAAGAAGCGGTCGCTACTGAGAAGACCTTGCAGGACGCCAAGGCTAAGCAGGATCAAAGCAAGCAGATCGCCAATGCCGGCACCACTCAGGTGAACAGCATGTGCAAGAGCCCGGACCTGGGTGATTGGGCACCGGTGCCTTGCCCGAATGTTTGATTGAGTGCATATCCATTGCTGCGGTGATGGCGGCTGGCGGTTACGCCCTTACGGCGTGTCACTTTTGGCAGACGCCCCAAAAGTAACCAAAAGGTCTTGCCCCACCACTCGGCACCTCGCCTAGGCTCGGCGTGCCCGAACGCAGGCATTGCTCCGTGGGCCGCCGCGAAGGGTCATCCATGACCCAGCGCGGCTATCCCGGCATCCATGCCGGGATGCCCACTGCGCAATACCTGCGTTCGGCCAGCGTGGTTAACGGGGCCCGCAGATCAAAAGCAAAAGCGAGGCGGCCTTAAAGCCGACCTGGTTTCTTGTCGTACTCCGCTCCAATTGTGACCGCGAGTCTGCTCCCGAAGGGTTCTTTCAGCTTGCCTCGATGCCCGTCCTATCCCTTGGCCGAAGGTGTCGCCATCCCCTTTGTTTCCAAATGATCCAACGCTCGCTCAACCAGCAGCTGAACTCCATCGGCCATGCGGCTGATCGCCAGGGCGACGCAGCGGCGTGAG